>NZ_JACGAY010000001.1:0-205511 GCF_020137705.1 Campylobacter sp. RM9333 | reverse complement strand
TGCCTTCTTTAGTATCTAACTTAGCGTTTATTGTGCCAACATTACTAATATTTCCAGCTTCATCTTTAGCTACTAATTCTAATTTTTCACCATCTTTTACATCATTTAATGTTGCTTTAAAGTTACCATCAGCATCAGCTTTTACTTCAGTTTTACCATTTATTGTTACCACTGCATTTGGCTCTGTTTTACCTTCTACAACATAATTACCATTTAAATCTGGAGTTCCTGTTAATTCTCCTAATAATGGAGCTGTAGTGTCTATTGTCGTTGTAGCAACATCAGATACTATTTTATCATTTACATTATAAGTTACTTCTACCTTAACTTCTCCATCTTTTTCTGGAGTATAAGTAGTTGTAAATGAGCCATCTTTATTAAATGTAACATCAACAACTTTATCATTAATTTTAACAAGAGCTTTATTTTCAACAAATTCAACAGCATTTCCATTAGCATCAACTGGTTTAATTGTTCCACTAATTGTAAGAACCTTATTATTATTTAAAGTATTTTCAACATTAACACCATTGCCTGCAATTTCAACATCAACTTTAGCATCTACTTCTTTACTTGCATCTTCTAATATAGTAACAACATCTGCTTTACCTTCAAATTTAACTTTAATTAAACCAATATTATTACCAATAATATTCGCATCAAGATTGATTGTAAATGTGCCATCTGCATCAATGTGTCCAACAACCTTAATATCATTTACAACGCTATTTAATATATTACTTTGAATATCAAATTCGTAATCTCCTGCTACGCCTTGATAATTTTCTAATTTACCTTTAAGCACTAAGCTATTGCTATCAACTGTTGCTGAATGATCTTTTATAGTATCATCACCATTTACTTCTGTAATAACAAGTTTATCAAATACTGGAGCTACTGGCTTATCTTCAGGTTTAACTTCTGGAGTTACAACATCTTCAGTTTTATCTTCTTCAGGTTGTTTATTGTCTTCAGTGTTTTCAGGTTTATCTTCAGGTTTAACTTCTGGAGTTACAACATCTTCAGTTTTATCTTCTTCAGGTTGTTTATTGTCTTCAGTGTTTTCAGGTTTATCTTCAGGTTTAACTTCTGGAGTTACAACATCTTCAGTTTTATCTTCTTCAGGTTTATTTTCAGAAGCTGGAACTTCAATAATTGCTGGATTTACACTTGTATTGCCAACTTTATCAGTTGCACTAATTTCTACCTTATCACTAGCATTTGGAATAGTAATTACAAAATTACCATCTTTGTCAGCCGTCGCCTTATCTCCATTAGGAGTTGAAACTACCGCTTCTGGCTCTGTTTTACCTGATACTACTACATTTCCTTCTACAACTTCTACTTTAGTATCTGTTATTACAGGAGCTATATTATCTACACTAAATGAGCTATCTACACTATTATTACCATTCTCAACATGATATTTATATAATAATTCAGCATTTGATAAGTCAAAAGTATAGCTATAATCACCATTAGCATCAGCTGTAACTTTTACAGGGAAATGGATTTGAGCTACATTGTTACCATCTAATGTATAACCAATAACATTTATTGTTACTTCAGAATTAGGTGTAGCTCCACTACCTTTTATAGTAAATTCTGTTCCATTTGTTAATTTACCATCTACAATATTAGAATCTTTATCATATACATTTGCAGTTAAATTTAATGGTTTTTCTTCAGGTTTAGCTTCAGGTTGAGTATTATCTTCAGTTTTATCTTCTTCAGGTTTATCTTCAGGTTTAACTTCTGGAGTTACAACATCTTCAGTATTTTCAGGTTTTTCTTCAGGTTTAACTTCTGGAGTTACAACATCTTCAGTTTTATCTTCTTCAGGTTTAACTTCTGGAGTTACAACATCTTCAGTTTTATCTTCTTCAGGTTTAACTTCAGGTTGTTTATTATCTTCAGGTTTTTCTTCAGGTTTTACTTCTGGAGTTACAACATCTTCAGTATTTTCAGGTTTTTCTTCAGGTTTTACTTCTGGTTGAGTATTGTTTCCTGTATTGTTTTCTGGATTTTCAGGAACTACATTGTCATTAGCACCATTATTTCCTGGAATTGTAGGAATTTCGCCATTGTTAGCTTCTCCATTAATTTCAGGTGTTACTTGATTACCTTGTGCTAATAAATCATTAAGATTTGCAGCACCTAAGCCGTTGTTGTTAAAGTTAGTAATAACATTATTATCAACTTCTCTTGATAATACATCTGCATAAACTGTGCTTTCGCTACCTGATTGGTCAAACACAACATCATTTAATGTTCCAGTAGCACTAGCAGCACCAGCTTCACCAGCAGCAGTTGCGTCTAATTCTATTTCTCCATTGTTATTTACTAAGTTATTGATTAAGTTATTGATTTTATCATCAATTGCAGCTTCATTTTCAAAGCTTTCACTTGTTAAAATACTATTATCAATCTTTGCAATATTATCTCCTACAATATGTAAAACTTTGCCACTGCTAAGTTCTATATCAACACTTGTATCTTTTCCGATTGTTCTAATAGTATCATTTAGTGATACTGCATCGCCTACATTTAGTGACTTCTCACCATTAACATTAATAGCTTTAACATCGCCTATTAATTTAATAATTTTCCCAGCTTCCGCCATAATATTTCTCCTTGTTGAATTTCAAAACAAGGTTAATTTAACGAAAATATATAAATTCTATTATTGCCCTTCAGTGCAAAAAATATAATTTTTACAAAAAAAGGCAAAAAAATGTATAAAATATTAATTACAAGCTTTAGTAAAACCTAATTCGCAAGCTTTTTGAAAGAATTTTTTTGATTTAGAAGAATCTGTTTTGATATATGTCTTATCATTATCTTTTAATCCATCTTCATACATATATCCAAGTCTAGAACAAGAATAACCATCGCCAATCTTACAAGATTTTTCATAGTTTTTTATAGCTTTTTCAAAATCATTATTATGTTCTTGTAATACCGCTAAGCTAGCACAAGAATCTTTATCATCTAATTCACATCCTTGCTCATAATACATTTGAGTTTTTTCTATATTGTTTAAATATCTATAAACATCTCCTATTGACTTGCAAGCTTTATAATTTTTATTATTACACTCTTTATCGCTTAAATCAGAAAAATTAGATATTTTATTATTAACAACTTGGGTAGTTAAATACCAATTTGACACCATCTGACAACCATAATCATCGCCTAAACCACAAGCTCTTAAATAAAAATCAATTCCTTGATTAGGATTTAAATTATTAGCAAGTTCTATACAAGAATTAGCAATTCCACCATTGCAAGCTTTAAATAATTCGTCTTGTTTAAATTCTTTATATTCTTTTTTTTGTAAATAAGCATAATTATCACAAGCTTCATAAATATCATTCTTACAAGCATTATCCAATAAATCATTAGCTTTTTTTATATCCTTATTAACACCAAGTCCTAGATAATACATTTTTCCAAGACTTCCACAAGCTTTTTTGTTATTCAAATCACAAGATTTTTTATAATATTTATAAGCATAAGAATAAGAAATCCCCGTTCCTAATCCAAATTCATTCATCTCTCCTAATCTACAACAAGCATTAGAATTATCTTTATTACATTCTTGTTTAAAATTAGGATAAGCTTTTTTATATTCACCTTTTTCGAACAAACTTTCATTAGCACTTAAAGATACCAAAATACCTAAAGCTAATAATATTTTTCTCATACAATCTCCTTAAAAAATATCAAATAAATTAAAGTAAAAATAATATGTAAAAATCGTAAATACTAAAGAGATTAAAAGGGTTGCATTTAGGAGTATAGTTGAAAAATGATTAACGATTTATTAGCTGCAACCCTTTAAAACAAGGAATGGCGTATTATAACCACACAATTATTAAAATAATATTAAACTAAATAAAAATTTTATAAATATTTTATTTTTTATATTATTTATAAATTATTTTCTAAATCTATGCTAAATAAATCATAGTTTTTCCTATAATCTTTTGTAGAAATATTAAAAAACCCTAATAAAGAACTAAATAAATTATCTTGAGATAGTTTAAAATCAAGTTTATCTTTATTGTTATACTCATAATTAGTCCATAAAATAGCCGGAATTTGAATTTGCTCTTTTGGTGCTAAATAATATGGCATTCCGTGCAAATAAAACCCATTTTCTCCTAAACTTTCTCCGTGATCACTTAGATAAAATAAAGCTTTTTTATCAGCATTATCAGTCTTTAAAACATCAATCAAACTAGCCACTATAAAATCAGTATAAAGCAAGGTGTTATCATAAGTGTTATATAAATTATCTTCGCTACATTCTTGCAATTTATTTGTATTACAAGTTGGAGTAAATTTTTCAAATTCTTTTGGATATCTAAGATAATAACTTGGTCCATGAGAACCTTGCAAATGCACTATTATTAATGTATTTTTATCTTTTTTACTTTTTAATATATTCTTAGTTTCATCAACTAACCATCCATCATAATCTTTACTTTTAATAATAGAATTAATGTCATTACAAACATTTTGACAACCTCCAGAATTATTATCTATCCAACGCACATCAATAAAACGATTTAAAAGATTTAAAACATTCTCATAATTTTCACCTTTTTTAAAATCTACCCTATCATGCAATGAAAACATACAAGGTAAAGATTGAGCAGTGGCAGTCCCGCAAGATGTAAAATTACTAAAATAATTAATATTTAAATTCTTAGTATAAAAATTAGTATCGTTTTTAGCATATCCGCCTAAAGAATAATTTTTTGCCCTTGCAGTTTCTCCTACTACTAAAATAAAAGTTTTGCTCTCATTATCATCTTGAATAGAAGCATCAAGCCCTATTTTTACCATCTCTTCTTTAGGAGTGAATTTTGATTTTGTTATTTTGATAGCAGAATATATTTGATGAAATGGCACATTGTAATATCTTATGTCATCATTAGTTCTAATAAAAGGTATAAAAGTTCTAGAATTAGTAAATACTATGACAAAAATCAATATAGCACTTAAAATAATTGAAACTATTTTAGCTAAATAATAACCTTTTTTTATATTAATAAATTTTAGCAAAATTATTGGTAATACAACGCTTAATAATATAAAAAACACAAAAGATAAAGAAAATAAATCGCTCATTTCTCTTTTGTCTGTTAAAAATACATTAGCTACCATATTTCCATCAATAACTACATTGTAAGTTTTAATAAAATATATACTAAATCCAGTGCATATTATTAAAATAATAGAACAAATATAAGCCAAAATTCTAAAAAAACATAATATATTAACAACTAAAAATATCAATGTAAAATATATAATATTTACTATTGTAAAAAAATAAATATCACTTATTTTATTACTCAAAAATGCAAGCATAGAAAAATAATTCAAAGCAATTATATATGCACTTAAAACAAAATTAAATAAAATTGGATTTATCTTTAACATTTACTACCTTTTTGTATAGTTTTTATCATTATAAATAACTTAATTTAAGGAATAGTTTTGAGATTAATTTCGTGGAATGTAAATGGTTTAAGAGCAATTTGTGATAAAGATGGGTTTTCGTTTTTAGAAAAATACCCTACTGATTTTTTAGGTATTCAAGAGATAAAAGCAACACCTGATAAATTTCCAAAAGATATAAACAATTTAGGCTTTAAAGATATTAAATCAAATTCAGCAAAAAGAGCTGGATATTCTGGTGTTATGAGCTTTTTAAATTTTGAATGCGAGAGTAGATTTGCCCAATTTTTTCCTGATGATGAAGGAAGAGTTTTAGAGCATAGTTTTAAAGATATTGTTTTGTTTAATATATATTTTCCAAACGGACAAAGCGGTGATGAAAGATTAGATTATAAAATGAAATTCTATGATGATTTTTTAGAATATTTAAAAAAATTATTATTAGAAGGTAAAAAAATCATAATTTGTGGAGATGTAAATACAGCACACCGCCCAATAGATTTAACTCACCCAAAAGCTAATGAAAAAACAAGTGGATTTTTACCAATTGAGCGTGAGTGGATTGATAGATTGCTTGATGCTGGATTTGTTGATACATTTAGATATATAAACGGAGATATTCCTGAAAAATATTCGTGGTGGAGCTATCGTGCAGCTGCTAGAAATAGAAATGTTGGTTGGAGAATTGATTATTTTTTCATATCAAATAATCTTACCCCTTATTTAAAAGACGCCTTTATATTAAGCGATGTAATGGGCTCTGATCATTGTCCTGTTGGTATTGATATTGAAATCTAAAATAAATGAGTTTTTAAATTCTAACAATATTTGCGTAGTTTCTACAAATGAGCCTTATTCGGCTACTTTATTTTATAAATTTGATGAGATTAATGAAGCATTGCTTTTTATCTCATCGCCTACTTCAAGGCATATTAAATTAGATGAATTATTAAGTGCAGCAATTTATACAAACAATCCAATTAAAGGCGTTCAAATAATAGGAAAATTATTATTAGCAAATGAAACCCAAAAAAAGCTTTATTTAAATACATATAAGGCTGCTAATTTTGCACTAAATCACAAAATTTATGCGCTAAAGCTAAAATATCTAAAATACACAGATAATACCCTAATGCTACCTAAAAAAACGGAGATTTTTTATGAATGAATTTATACTTGATATAAGTGCTACTTTATTTTTTAGTTTTTTACTAATTTATTTTGTAATTAAAAGGATAAAAAAATGAAAGCATTAATTATTTGCGATAGTTTTAAAGGCTCTCTTAGTTCAAAACAAGCAAACGACGCTATCAAAAAATCTTGCGATAAATTAAATATAAACTCAATTCAACTAGCTATTTCTGATGGTGGAGAAGGTTTTTTAGAAAGTATAAATGATAAAATCAATGCTACAAAAATCTATTTAAACTTAAAAAATGCTTATGGTATTAGAGATTATAAGGGTTATTATCTTTTAAAAGAAAATAAAGCATATTTTGAAATGGCAGAATTTGCAGGATTAATCGCTCTTAATGAAAATGAAAAAAATCCTTGCAAAACTAGCACAATTTCACTAGGTATTGCTATAAAAGACGCTATTAATAATGGTGCAAATGAGTTTATAATAGGCATTGGTGGCTCGGCTACAAATGATGCTGGAATAGGAATGCTAAGTGCTTTAGGATACGAGTTTTTAGATGAATTTGAAAATATTTTAAAACCTATCGGAGAAAATCTAATAAAAATTGCAAAAATAAATGATAAAAATGTATTAAAAGAGCTTAAAAACTGCAGCTTTAAAATAGCTTGTGATGTGAAAAATCCACTATATGGAGAAAATGGTGCAGCGTATGTCTATGCAAGGCAAAAAGGTGCAAATGATGATGAAATTAAAATGCTTGATTTGGGTTTAAAAAATTTTGCAAAAGTTTGTGAAAAATATTTAGCTAAAGATTATTCACAATTTCAAGGTTGTGGTGCTGCTGGTGGGCTTGGATTTGGCTTTAAAGCATTTTTAAATGCGGAATTTGAAAGTGGTTTTTCGTATATTAAAAACCTTTTAAATCTTGAAGAATTGATTAAAAACTCTGATTTAATAATAACAGGAGAAGGTGCTTTTGATAATCAAAGTTTAATGGGAAAAGTAATCGGAGAAATTAATCAAATTTGTAAAATTTATGATAAAAAATTAATAATATTTTGTGGTTTAAATAATAGTGATTTTAAAAATTGCTTTTCTTTAACAAAAGCATTTTCTAATAAAACAAAAAATGAATTAATGCAAAATAGCATTGCCTATCAATGCTTAAATGAGCTTTCGTTTAATGTATTGCAAACTTTTCTTGCTAAAAAATAATTTTTAACAAGGAGATATTATGCTTAAAAAAATTATAACTCACGAGCTTTTTGCTCCAATTTTATTGATTTTTATGACTATACTTGCTTTAGCTCTTAAAAATTCAAATCTAAACACTTATTATGAACTCATTACTAATTATAAAGCAGGTGTGATTTTTGGAGATTTAAACCTTATAAAACCACTTACTTTATGGGTAAATGATGGGCTTATGGCTATATTTTTCTTTTGGGTTGGATTAGAAGTTAAAAAAGAAATCCTAATAGGAGAATTAAGCAATATAAAAGCTGCTAGTTTGCCACTAATTGCAGCACTTGGTGGAGTAATTGTCCCTGCTATAATTTATAGTTTAATTAATATAAACGATAGCTTTGCTCTACAAGGCTTTGCAATACCGACTGCAACTGATATTGCTTTTGCTTTAGGAGTTTTATTATTACTTGGAAATAAAATTCCAAAATCTTTAACAATATTTTTACTAAGCCTTGCAATATTTGATGATGTTGCTGCAATTATTATAATCGCTTTATTTTATACAAACGAGCTAAGTATTTTAAGTCTTAGCCTTGCTACTTGTGGTTTAGCTATTTTGCTATTATTAAATTATTTGCATATTTGTATAAAAAGCCTTTATGTGATTATTGGTGCATTTATTTGGGTTTGTGTTCTTAAAAGTGGAGTTCATGCGACTTTAGCTGGTATGGCGTGTGCGTTTTTTATACCATTAAATACTAAAGATAATAAAGAATTTTTAGAACATATAATGCACGATTTAACACCTTATATAAATTATTTTATATTGCCTTTATTTGCTTTATTTAATGCTGGAGTTTTGATTAATGGTCTTAATTTAAATGATTTTAATGCAGTATTTTTTGGAGTATTTTTAGGTCTATTTTTAGGCAAACAATTAGGTGTTTTTAGCTTTTGCTTAATTGCTAGTAAATTTGGCTTTAAATTACCATCAAATAAAGTTCAATTATACGGGGTTTGCATACTAACAGGTATTGGTTTTACTATGAGCTTTTTTATAAACACTCTTGTATTTGAAAATAATCCTGAATTATTTAATAGTGCAAAACTAGCAATACTTAGTGCTTCTTTTGTATCAGCTGTATTAGGCTATATTTGGCTAAGATTTATAAGCAAATAATCATATTAACTCCTATAAAAAGGAGTTAATTTAAATTCTATTATATTTATAATAAGCAGCACAAGCACCTTCACTACTTACCATACAACTTCCTATTGGATTATTAGGCGTGCATAAATTACCAAAAACTTTGCAATCAGTTGGCTTTGCAAGTCCTTTTAAAATCTTAGGGCATAGACAGGCTTTGTTTTCTGCTTTTGTATTTGTTTTTATATCAAATACTTTTTTTGCGTTTATATAATCATATTCATCTTTTAGCTCCAAACCGCCATTACTAATAACACCTAAGCCACGGAATTCAAAATCATCACGCCTAAAGTATTTATCAATTAATTCTTTAGCTTTTTCATTGCCATTTTTACTAACTAATCTTGAATACTCATTATAAACATTATGAGTTTTATTCTTAAATTGTAAGCTTAAATTTAATAGCGAGTGCATTAAATCAACAGGCTCAAAACCACTTATAGCAAATGGTTTTTTATAAGCATTAGCCATATTTAAATATGCGTTTTCTCCTATTATCACACTTACATGCGATGGGGCTAAAAAGCCATCAATATTACAATCTTTATCATTTAATAAGGCTTCAACAGGCTCAGGAACTCTTACATGATTTATATGAAAAAATACATTTTTAAGTCCCATTTCAAGCACTTTTTCAATCAAAACCGCACTCATAGGAGTAGTAGTTTCAAAACCTATTGCAAAAAATATAATCTTTTTATCTTTATTTTCATTTGCGATTTTTAATACTTCTAGTGGGCTATAAAGCGCTCTAATATCCTTGCCTTGCGCTCTTAATTTTTCTAAACTCGTATTACTAGCAGGAACTTTAATCAAATCAGCAAGTGTGCAAAAAATAGCACCTTCCATACTTGCTAAAAAAATAGCTTCATCAAGCCTACTTTTTGGCATTACACAAACAGGACAACCTGGCCCATGAATAAAGTTAATATTAGGCAAAAGAGAAGGGATTGAGTATTTTATAAGCGAATGTGTATGTCCGCCACAAATCTCCATTACATTATAAACCCTATCAAGCTTAACATTATTAATTAGTTTTTTTAAATTATTAATAATATTTGCGTCTTTATATTCTTTTATGTAATTCATAAAAACCTACTTTCAATCTCTTCGCTACCTATTTCATCTGCAATTTGCTTATATAATTCTAAACTTTCTTTAGCAGCTGCTTCATCAATTTTTTGCATAGCAAAACCAACATGAATTAATACAAAATCCCCCACATTAACCTGCTCAGGTATCAAATCAAGGCTAACCCCGCGCTTAATCCCTAAAGTATCAACCTGTGCAAAATTATTTTCATCAACACTTAAAACTTTTGATGGTATAGATAAACACATATTAACTCCTTAAAGATTTAAAATATTCACAAAGTTCGGCAATTCCTTCGCCTGTAGTGCTACTTACACAAAAGATTTTTACATTTGGATTTAATTTTTTTGCTTCTTGTGTGATAGTTTCTAGGCTAAAATCAAAATATTTTGCTATATCCATTTTAGTTAAAACTATCACATCAGCTCTTTTAAACATAACAGGATATTTTGCTACTTTATCACTTCCTTCAGGACTTGATAAAAGTACAACATTTAAATTCTCGCCCAATTTATATGATGCAGGGCATACTAAGTTGCCTATATTTTCTATTACACAAAACTCTGAATTACTAATATCAAGATTTTTTAGAGCTAAATCTATCATTTTTGCGTCTAAATGACAGCTTTGACCTGTGCTTATTTGATATGCTTTAGCACCTGCTTTGATAATCCTATCAGCGTCCTTATTAGTCTCTAAATCCCCTTCAATTACGCATAATTTTAATAAATTATTTTTTATAATATACTCAAGTAGAGTGGTTTTACCACTACCAGGAGAGCTCATAAAATTAAGGCAATATAAATTAGATTTTTTAAAAAACTCTTGATTGATTTTTGCTTGATTTTCGTTTTCAGCCATAATTTTTGCTTTTGCTTCAATGATTACTTTCATTACCTACTCCTTAAATTTTTCACATTTTACTAAGTAAAAGTATTTACAATGGCAACAAAAATCATTTTATAAATAATAGACCAAATTCTAAGTAAAAAATTTAATACTAATATTTAAATTAATTAAAACTTAATTTTTAAAATTAATTTAAATATTTAACTTTTAAATATAAAATTTATCAATTTTTTTTTAATTAAAGGATAAAAAATGGATATTCTTATGAATTTACCTAATTCTTTACAATTTGCTATACAACTAGCTATTGTATGTATTTGCCTATTTTATGGCTCAAAAAAAGGTGGAATTACTCTTGGAATGTTAGGCGGCGTTGGGCTTATTGTGATGATTTTTGGCTTTGGTGTAAAACCAGGAAAACCAGCAATTGATGTTATGCTAACTATTTTAGCAGTTGTTGTGGCTAGTGCGACACTTCAAACTAGTGGTGGTCTTGATGTAATGCTTCAAATAGCTGAAAAAATTCTTAGAAAAAATCCAAAATATATTAGTATTTTAGCTCCAATTACAACTTGTACTTTAACCGTTCTTTGTGGCACAGGGCATGTTGTTTATACAATTTTACCTATTGTATATGACATAGCTATTAAAAACAATATTAGACCTGAAAGACCGATGGCAGCAAGTAGTGTTTCAGCACAACTTGGAATAATTGCTAGCCCAGTATCAGTGGCTGTAGTAACTCTAACAGCATTTATTATTAATAGTAATCATCACTTAGCAGGATTTGATGGATATTTGGACTTACTTAAAATTACAATACCATCAACTTATTTAGGAGTGCTTTGCGTTGGAATATTTAGCTGGTTTAGGGGTAAAGATTTAGATAAAGATAGTGAATTTCAAGAAAAAATTAAAGATGAAGAATTTAAAAAATATGTTTATGGTGGTGGGTGCAAATCATTAATAGGTGAAAAATTACCTAATAGTGCTTGGTTATCAATGTGGATATTTTTAGGCGCTATTGCCTTAGTTGCTATTTTAGGATATTTTTCAAATCTACGACCTGCATTTAACACAAAAGTTGATTCAGCAAGTATTTTAATCGTAGATAATAATGCTAAAACAATGAAAGAAATACCTATTAAGAATTCAAATCTCATAATTACTTATAATGAATTAAATAAAACTATTAAAGATGGTAAAGTAAAAAGTACGAAAGAAAATATAAAAGCAATTAGCATTGATAACAATCTACAAATAACACAAGAAAATAACTATGTAATTATTAATAATGAAAAATTTGAAAATGCAAAAATTATTTTTAGCGATAAAAAAGAACAAGCAAAACCTTTAGGAATGGTTGAAGTAATTCAAATTTTTATGCTTTTGGCAGGTTCATTAATAATAATCTTTACAAAAACTAATGCAAATAATATTTCAAAAAGTGAGATATTTAAATCAGGAATGGTTGCTCTTGTGGCTGTATTTGGAATCTCTTGGATGGCTGATAGTATGGTTGCAACACATACTCAAATGATAAAAGATAGCTTAGGAAATATATTAAGCGAATATCCTTGGACTTACGCAATAGTTTTAATAATAATTTCTAAATTAGTAAATTCTCAAGCAGCTGCACTTGTAGCGTTTGTGCCACTAGCTTTAAATATAGGAGTTAATCCAGCAATTATTTTAGCATTCGCACCAGCTTGTTATGGCTATTTTATTTTACCAACATATCCAAGTGATTTAGCAGCTATTCAATTTGATAGAAGCGGAACAACTCGTATAGGAAGATTTGTAATAAATCATAGTTTTATTATTCCTGGTTTTATAGGTGTTATTACTTCAAGTATATTTGGATATTTTCTTGCGAGTTTTTATGGTTACTTATAAATTTTGCCCTATTTTAGGGCAAAATTAAGATTTTAATTTGCCAATATTTAACTAGAATTTAAAATATTATTTTCCAATAAAACTATAATTTAAAACCTAGAAACTATAATCTCAATTATCTTATCATCTTCTAATTCAAGCCTAATGCTAACACTTTTGCCCAAAAGTATTTTAGTAAAATAAAAATATTCATTTTTCATTTTAAATTCTAACTGGCTTAAAGTCTTTTGTATCTCATCATAGCTTTTGCCTTTTATATCATTATTTATATCATCTAATACACTTTTATCAAGCACAAGGCAAACTCTTTCAAGGTTACTACACTTTAAATTTGACTTTAAAATCCTTGTTATAAGCTCATTGGGTTGTTTTAAAAAATCATCATAATACCACCAAGCACAAAGCATAGCCAAAGTTAAAGCTAAGTATTTTTTAAAATAAACATTATAGTTTTTTCTAGCAGTATATAAATATACAAAGCCAAATATCGCAAATAGCACGAGATTTTTAAGAGTATCAATGCTCTTATAAACGCTTTTATCATAAAGACAAAAATTATAAACAATCTTAGCAAGGCAAACACACGATATAAAAAGCGAAATATGTCTTAAAAGTAAATAAAACTTATCTTGCAAGATTATCTTACTATCTAAATCATCTTGAGATAGTAAAAGATAAATCCTAGAAAAAAGAAAAGCAAATATAAAGCAAGGAATATAACTAAAATCTCCTATATAAAATGGTATAAAAAACAAAAACCAAGCTAGATAAAAAAGCGTATTTTTAAAAATCACATTAGCTTTTGCTAAAAAACCTTTTAAAGCCATTTTGTTATCCTTAAAAGCAAAAATATTTAAATTTAAAAATCACTAAAAATAAAATTGAAATTCCTAATTTAAATTCCTTTTAAAATATCTTGAAAATACATTAAATTTTAACGGAATTTAAAATCGGAATTTCAATATTTTTTATCCTTTAATATCCTAATTATTCAGCCTTTTTATCCAAAAAATTATCAATATTTTTTGTAATATACATGAGAACATATAAAACTATCATTATAAGAATTGTTCCAGTAATTAGTGCGAATTGCTCCATTTGAAGCACAGAAAATAATACTGCATAAACACCGCCTAAAAATAGCAGCATTCCAAAGCCAAATTTTTTGCTATTTGTAAGAGCTTTTATATAAAGTGCGTTTGGTATTACAACCATTAATGTAGCGATAATATAGGCAAGTTCAAAACTAAAATATTCTGACATTGAAAGCAAAACCAAATAAAACAAAGTTAGCGAAAATCCAACAACTCCGTATTGGATATAATGAGTTGGTTTTTTGCCTAAAATTTCAAAAACATAAACCACAAATAAACTAAGCATTATAAATAATATGCCGTATTTAGCAGCTCTTATTACTTGTCTGTAATGAGTAATGCCTTCGTATAGATTAATACCGATTAGATTATCATTTAGATAATGATTTGAATTATTTATAGCTTTTTGATAATTCATAGTAAATGGCATAATTTCATATTTTGCATTAAAGCCGTTATTATCAAGATTTTTACTAACAGGCAATGTCCCATAAAAACTTGGTTTGCTTTCTTTTGAATTAATATCTAAGGTATTCTTTTGCGCTAAAGGAAGTATCTCTATACCTTTTGAGCCCCTTAATGTGAAAGAAATTTCAAAAGGTGTATTATTTTTCAACATATTTTTATTAATTAGTGATGAAATTCCATATCTTAAATGAGAATTTTTACTATTTGTCCCTGCATTTGGTTTTAAATCAATGCTATTTAGTTTAAAAGTTGAGATATTTACTAACGATTTTGCATCTAATAAACCTAAAGATAAATAAATTTCATCAAAGTCTTGCGGTAATTTTTCATCTAAATCAGCAAAATTACCACCAATGTTAATATTTGCGTTATAAACACTAGCTTTATATATTCCTTTTTGTCTAATCTCATCTAAAATATCAATTTTTACATCAATTTGGCTTGGGATTATGATTTTTTCGTAAGGAACTTTTTGCGTAATCGTATTGCCTTCTTCATCTTTTATATTTTGTTCTTTAGTGCCATTTATTACTAGAAAAATCCCGTGTATTGTTTGCTTTTGACCCCATTCATTACCTAGAGTATCAACCATATTTTCATAAGTATCATTTCTCTCATTTATTATGCCGTTTATGAAAAACAATGGTATTTGAAGTAGTATTGCAAGTAAAAATATAAAACCTACTTTTTTAGTTATTGAATTAGATGGTGTTTTAATCATTTTATTTCCTTTTAATTTTTAAAATATTTATCATATACAAAATAAGCTTAAATTACAAATACCAAACGAAATTCCTATTTTAAATTCCACTGCAAATAATTAAAATTTATATTTATTAAAATCACTAAACGATTTTTTTCGTTTATTATATTTTTCCACAAAGCTTAAATACCTAGCTTTTTTAAAAGTTCGCTTGATTTTGCTATGTTTTTGCTAAGTGAGTTTAGAATTTCATCTACGCTTCTTAGCTCTTTTTCTTCTTTTATGTTTGGATTTTTTGCACTTAAATCATAGTTTTTAAGAGCAAGTTCGCTTTTGCTTACTAGCCATGAGTTTTCAGTGATTTTACGCTCCTTAACACAAGATAGAAAATCTTTAAAATGCTCATACTCTAAAGGCTTATTTTTAGTTAGTTTATAAGGTGGTATTAGCTCATAATAATACACCTCATCACTATCACTTAAAAACCTTTTACCAAGCGAGAAAAACAGCACATTAGTTTTAACAGCACTATAAGGCAAAAACACCCCACTAGGAAGGCTTAAAACACACTCCAAATTATACTCATTTACTAAATCTTGCTTTACGCTTGTAAAGGCGTTTGAGTTTTGAAACAGCACTCCTTCAGGCACTACCACAGCGCATCTGCCGTTTATCTTAAGGCTTTTTAGGATATGTTGTAAAAATAGTAGCTCAGTGGCGTTTGATTTTACTAAAAAGTTGTTTTGGATTTGCTCTTTTTCCTTGCCACCAAATGGTGGATTTGCTAGGATTATTTCATATCTATCATCTTCGCTTATATCGGTGATTTTTTTATTTAGGGTGTTTGTTTTGATGATATTTGGAGATTTTATGCCGTGCAAAATCATATTCATAACACCCATTGCATAGCTTAATGGGGTCTTTTCCTTGCCGTGCAAGGCGTCATTTTGCATAAAATCTATCTCATCATTGCTAAGGCTTGTTTTATCTCTCATCACATGCAAAAAACTCTCACACAAAAACCCACAACTACCACAGGCAGGGTCATACACACGCTCATTTGCCTTTGGGTCTATCACTTCAACGATAGCTTTTATAAGTGGTCTTAGGGTATAAAACTCCCCACTATTTCCCCCATCGCTCCCCATATCTTTTAGCAGTTTTTCATACACTAGGCTTAGTGCAAACGTATCATCATCTTTGCTAAAGCTACATTCATCAATGATATTTATGATATCTCTTAGCGTGTGTCCGCTACTTATTCTGTTGTCAATATTTTCAAAAATACCACCGATTTTATACTCAATGCTTTTAAAATCATCGTTGTTTTTAAAGCTTTTTAGATAGACAAAAAGCTCATTATTTACAAAATTAGTCAAATCATCACCGCTTAGGGCATTTTTAATATCTAGTGTGCCATCTTCTTTTTTAGGTGCTGCCCAACTACTCCACGCAAATTTGTTATCTAATATGCTTACATACTCCTTATCATCATAAAACGCCTTTTCTTCAAGCTCTTTTTCATAATCATCTAAGAATTTTAAAAATAGTATCCAGCTAATTTGCTCCGTATAATGCATAGCCCCACTGATACCATCATCACGCCTTAAAATGTCTGTTATTTGGTCTATTTTGTTTTGCATTTTTGTCCTTTACCCATCATACTTTTAAATATTTATCATCAAGTAAAAATCAAGTAGATTTATAGTAAAAGTCTATCATCATCGTAAAATTAAGTAGATTAACTTTAATAAAAGTTATCTTTTATGTTTATTAAAGATTGTTTTTCTTGAGCCTTTTTTTTCTTCGCTTGACATACTGAAAGCTGATTAAATATATATCCTTTCATCTGATTTGTTTATTACAAAATCAACTTCTAAAGATTTATTAATGTTTTTCCCATATTACATTTATACACTTCTATCACACCCACATATACCATATATCCACGAGATTTAAACTCTTTGTAGATTATATTTTCTTAATATGTGTTTTAATTTTATTTGTCTATACTTTAACATAACGTTTCTTAAGCCTATATCTTCATAATAGTATTTAAGTGGAGTGCCTATATATTTTCGCCCTTTTACATCATAACGATTTGCACTACTTATCAAAAAACAATCTTGTAAAAAATCTATATAATTTTTAATAGTTACATTGCTTATCTTTATGCCTTTACTAGCAAATGTTTTTTTATGGTGCTAGGGTTTGCAAGTGCTCCTATATTTAAAGCCAAAATATCTAACAAGCTTTCTAGTTCATAAGTTTTGCTGATATTGGTTCTTTCAATTAAATCTTTTAAATAAACTTCCTTAAAAAGATTTTGCAAATAAGCACTTTTTTGCTCTTGTGTAGGCAGAGTCGCCACAAATGGCATTCCGCCCCATACTATTATTCATTCCAAGCTGTATTTATATCATCTTTTGTTTGCATAAATTCTTTAAAGCTAAGTGGGTATAAATATAGCTCATCTCCTCTACCACAAAACTCCGTTATAACATCGCTTGATAAAAACTTAGAATACCGCCCGTTACATACACATCAACATTATCAAAATATAAAAGCGTGTTTAAAACCTCTTCAAAGTTTTTTAAAAACTAAACTTCATCAAGCATAATATAATGCATTTTTTCATCTTTTATAAGTGATTTTATATGATTTAATAAATTAGCAGGTTCTCTTAAATACTTATAATCAAACTTATCAAGTTAAATAATGATTATATACCCAATTACAAATTAAGAAAACTTAACAAACAACATAAAAACGAAAATACGATTAAATACATATTCTAAGTTATATTAGAACTTTTACAAACTTGTAGTGTTATTTAAAAATGAGTTTATTTAGATAAATATCTGTTTTTATTTGTACTTTTCTAACTTACATTTATTAAAAATCGATGTAAGTTAGAAAAATTTTTATCATAAAATTGTCTTTTAATCATAAAGAATAAAATTCTATTTCCGAAGTTGATTTAAATAGAAAAACTCAATAAACACCATTAACTTATTATATATATAATTATAAGAATATAACTAAAATAGGAGGAATTATGTATAAGATAATTGATGGAAAACAATATAATAAACATAGTGGTATTGAGGATATTAAAATTCCAGATTGTTTTGTATATCCTAACAATAAAAATGGCTGTGGTCATGGGGAAGCAAAATTATATATAAGTGTTAATTCTTGCGAAGACATAGAGGCCTTCTTTGAAATAAAAAAAGGTATTGGTACAGTGAATTGTATAATTGAAAAAGCTGATTTATTAAACTATTTAAATGTCAATAAAAATAACTATGATAGTGGAATATACGATATTAGAAAAAAAGAAATAGAAAATATTAAAGATGAAAATTTATTTTTTACGTTATTCTTACCTAAATTGGACGGTAGTAGAGATTATATAAACTCAAAAGATGAAAATTATCATCTTATTAGAAAAGTAGCTTTAAAAAATATAGGTTCTATATCAATAGAAAAGCTTATATATATTAATAATCATCTAAACATAAGATTAGTGTATTTTCAATTAAAGGTATTAACTAAGTGATAATGTATTACGAATTTAAATTTACTATACAATACCTTTAAAGGTTTGAAATTTAGATTTTTGAATATAAGGTACTCTTGCTATTATAGTAATTGTACCCTTCTAATAAATCTAAATCATAAAATCTATTGCATAATCACTAAGTTTAGTATCCTACCATCAGTAAAATAATACTCTTTCCTAATGTTTTCCTTAAGCCACCCAGCGTTTTCTAGCTTTATATCAATATATTTTGCTCTAGTTTCGTTTTCTAACATTTAAATCCGCCAATAATTTATGAAATTTATTAGAAATATATATAAAATTATTAAAAATTACAAATATTGAAATAATTTTTATATTAATAATCTTTTAATAAATTTTGAAATACATATTCGCAGTATATGCAAAAATACTTTATGCTCTTAATGTTTTAAAATACTTAATTTCATTATCATTTTAAATACTCTAAATATTCTTTTACTATCTTTTTACTTTCAAGTGCTAATTCTTTTGGAGCTAGAATTTTTACATAAGGTATAAACCTAAACACCACGCTAAGCAATTCATCATCATAACTTATCATTGTGCTGATTATGAGCTTATCATCAGTTTTATTTATTATTTTTTGATTTGCTAGGATTTTATGGTTTAAAAAATACTCTATTTTTAAACCACTAACTTCTAAAATAGCTTCAATCCTATCACAGCTAGTAAAAAAATCATTGTCATTTTCAAGCTCTTCTAAGACCTTTTTATCATGCGAAAACTCATCTTTGCATATATTTATAGACTTTAGTTTGTATAAAGCAAATGTTTTTATGATATCATCTTCAGTAGCTAGTAGATACCATGTACTTAAATGACTTATAAGCTTATATGGTTTTAAGGTTCTTAGCTTATTATCGTAATTTACTTTTATGATTTTTTGAAAGATAATAGCCCTGCATAGGTTAGTAAAATCACTCATATTACAAACCTCACTAATTGGCTGAAACTTTATAGGAAAATACTTACTCTCAGAAAAATTTTCTATAAAATCAATTGCAAATACCCCCCCCCAATGATATTTTTTTAACAAATTTATATAGTCGTTTTTATAAGTTTTTAAAATCTTACTATCTTTTATGTAATACCTACCGCTCTTATCTTTAGCAATAGATAAATGCCCTAATCTTTGCATAATATCACGCTGAATGGTTCGCTCACTTACTCCGTATTCTAATGCTAATTCAGATTTGCTAAAACGCTCTTTATTATAAAGTCTTATTAATATCTCAATTATTCTTTCTACTAACAAATCTCCTGTACTTGGTAATCTCACTGCTTACTTTTCTTTTTATAGTTTCTTGGAAACGCAACTTTGCCTAATTGCCACAAATACACATCAATTTGCTTGATTTTAAACTCGCCTAAGCTATAAAATTTAATAAACTCATTTATAACATCACAAAAAGTCTCATAATTTTTTAAATCCATTTTTTTAGACTTATAAAAACTATCAGTTTTTTGAAAATATTTTAACATAGTATCTACATAATAATCATATATAGGAAATTTTTCTGGCTTATGATGTGAGCAGTATTTGCTAGCAAATGAATAAAATTTTTTATTTACTCCATTTATATTTACACTCGCTATCTTACTAACCAAACTTAAATCCCCATCTTCTAAACCCTTATCAATATTTAAATCTTTTATATGCTTAGCAACAGGAAAAATTGAAAAAATATTTGTGCTATAAAAATCGTTTAATGATGATGCTTTTATCAAAATATCATTTATATCATCATTTTTTGGATAAGTTTTAGTAAACAATTTATTTAAAGCAACTTCTTGTAATTCATAGTGCTCATCAACTTTTTCTATAGTATATTTTCTCACTTCTTCTGAAGTTGGTCTTTTTATTTTGATTAATGGTGTCATATTTTTCCTTAATAATTTTATTTTAAATACTTCAAACCAAAGAATTTAAAATAAAATTTCATTTATTTATTAAACTAAACAAAAATAAATAAAATTACTATAATGATACTTACTATTTGTATTAGCAAGTATCACTTAAATTATTAAACTAGTATGAATAATAATCTCTTTACATACTTTGACAATATCCATATGGACTATTTCTACATCTATTCCCAAAAATATCATCTCCCTCCCTACAACAATAACGACAAACAGGAATAGAATTTTTTCTTACATATACATGAACCCCTTCTTTTTTGTTACAGAAACATTTTTTACCATTTAGACTGCTATATCTTTCACCGCAATAAGAACAAATATAACTCATATTTTCTCCTTAAAAATAAATTCATTGATATTTTAACACATACAAAAGACATACTATGTCTTTTAACTTGATTAAAATGAGATATTTATAAATTTTACATAAATTAAAAGTTAAAATTATGAAGAATAAATTAATTAGCAATTAGTTAAAAGCTAATTGCTAAATCAAAACCTAAAGCATGTCTATTACTATAAATAGTAGATTGTTTTAAATATTTTAACCCTATTTTATACCCTATCTTGTAGCCAAATAACTCATTATCATAAATGCCTATTGTAGCACTATATTCTAAAGGAGTTTTTATAGTTTTATTGAGTGATTTTATATATTTATTTTTAAAATATTTCCTATCATATAAATCAAATTCCAAATAAAGAGTATCAAATAAAATCATAGAATCAAAACCATAAATCACACCATTTAATCTTTCTTTTTCATTAGCTAAATTAACAATTTTATATCCTAACAGCTCATACTTTTCAAGGTGATATTTAAATTTAGTACGAGTATAGCCAAATAATAAATTTGTTTTAATTTTAAACAAGCTAAATTCGTTATATAAACTATAAGCCAACATTAAATTGAAGTTTGAATGAATTTGTTTTACATAACCTACTTTTTTTACTCCACCTTCAGGATGCATTATGTCGCTTTCGTATCCAGAACCACCAATTGATATCTCAAATCCTATAGGTAAATCATTATATGATTCTTTAAACATTTTTATATAAAAACTATCATAAAGATTATTATTCTTATTTTTAATTCTACCTATTTTATCTACTTCAGGATTTTGTATTTTAAGTTTAGTAAAAGTACTAGATGTACCTATATAAGCAGCATTTATAGTAGCTGTTAATAAAGTAATTATTGTTAATATTTTTTTCATTTTAATTATTTTCCTTTATACCAAATAAACCAAGACTTATTTAAAATACTCAAAATTAGCCAAACAAATTAAGTTTGGCTAAAAGTTTGCGTATTAATACTAATTATTTTTAATCATCATCTTCAGCACCATAAACATCAGAACAATTACAAAAAAGACTATTATTACCACAAATAGGGCAACGGTCATCATAGTTAATAGAAAATTTGTCCTCAATTAAAGAAAATCTCATTTACTTCTCCTTAAAATAAATTCTTATTAAAAAATAAGTACTAAATGATAACCAAAGCAAAAGACACACTAAGTCTTTTTGTGTAATTTATGAGATAATTTTTGTGATTTTGTAAAAATATTTGGATTTAAAATTAACAATAATCTTATTTAGAAATTTAAAATAAATTTTTATTTGTTTAAGTTAAATTTATCTACTTAATATCAAATATATAAAATTACCCTGATAATATTTGTGTATTTATCTAAATTATAAGCTACTTGTTATACCACTAAAGCTGTAACGTTTATATTTATATATTAAATATAGTTATTATTTTTATATAAATTTTATTGTAAGAAATATTAACAACTTATAAAATTACTGATTAAAGAAAAATGAAGAAAATAAAATATAAAAAGCTAATCATTAAGATTAGCTTAAGATTATTTATTTTTTAATAAATCTCTGATTTCTGTTAGCAGCACTATATCTTCGCTTGGAGCTGGAGCAGGAGCTGGTTTTTCTTCTTCTTTTTCTGCTTTTTTAAGCTTATTGATTAGCTTTACAACAACGAAAATTGAAAACGCAATGATTAAAAAATCAACTATATTTTGAATAAATAAACCATAATTAACGGTTACATTTTCAGCTTCTTTAGCACCTTCTTTAATAACCAATTTTAAATCACTAAAATCAACTCCGCCTGTTAAAACTCCAACAATAGGCATAATAATATCAGCCACAAGTGAGCTTACAATCTTACCAAAAGCAGTTCCTATAACCACACCCACAGCTAAATCTACAACATTTCCACGCATTGCAAATGTTTTAAATTCTTGTAATATTTTCATATTCTCTCCTTGAAAAAAAGGCGAGATTTTAACAATAAATAATAAATTAATCCTTAAATTCCATATTGTTTAAGAAATAGTTTAACTGCCCTAAAGCTATGCAACCATCGTTTATCGTTTCGTTTTTTGGAGTATAGAATTTGTATTCTTTATCATTTAGCAAAAGATTTAAAATGCTTTTATTACAAAACACCCCGCCACTTAAAATCGCTTTTTTATTAGGACTTAAAAACTTAATAATATAAACAATGGTATTAATAAATTTTGAACAAGCTAAAACCTTGCTTTCATTTAAGCAAGTTGCAAAAATATCCTTATAAATAATCTTATTATTTTTAAACTCAATTTTGTAAATATCTTTGATATTTTCATCATAAAAACTCTCAATAAGCATTCCTGAATGTGCTTCAAATTCGTTTTTTTTGACCCCTAAAACTAAAAAGGCAAAAGCATCAATAATTCTACCTAATGAGCTAGTATTTATAGTGCAATTTTGCAATGCTATATCATAATTTAGATTAGTTTTACACGGGATTTCGTATTTTTTTAAAATACTATAAGCTAATAATTCATTATTTTTTACATTAACTAGCTTAAACTCATCAAAACAAAAGGCTGTATTTATAGTGTTTTTAGTAATATCTAGCACTTCGCCACCACTTATATGATGATTGTTTTTATATCCTGTGCCATCAAAACAAAATGCTCTAATATTTCTTAGCCCAATACTCATCGCATGGGCTGCGTGATGGTAAATTTTTATAATCTTTGTCTTTTTGCTAATTCCTATTTCAAATTCTTTTGTTATTTTTTCGCTATGAATGAAATGTGGGTGCAAATCACACAAAACATAATCAAATTTAATCTTATAATTTTTCACAAAAAATCTTAAAGTTTTTACAAAATGATTATAAACACTAATATCCTTTAAATCCCCAATATAAGGCGAATTAATACAAAACCCATTTATGTATATTAAAAACTCGTTTTTTTCTTCCATTCCAAGAGCTAGGATATTTATATTTTTTTTAATTTTATGCTCGTAATAAAAAGGTCTAAAGCCCCTAGCACTTCTTAAATGATGGTATTTATTGGTTATAACTTGCCCTACACTATCATCAATTTTATTAATTATTTTTCTATTATGATTTATTATTAAATCAGGTTTTAAAATCTTAAAATCGCTTTTTTTAGAATAAATCATCTCGCCACTTTTGTTTGCACTTGTAACAACTATTGCGAAATCAAGCTCTTTAAATAATATATGAAATATCGGAGCACTTGGCAAAAATACTCCGATATTTTTAAAATCAAAATGTATATTAAAAGCACTCTGATTAAGGCTTTTTAATAGCAATATAGGTCGCTCTTTGCTCTTTAAAATACGCTCTTCAAACTTAGTAAAACTAGCATATTTTTTAGCCATTTTTATATCTTTTACCATTATTGCAAGTGGTTTTAAAGCTCTATTTTTTAGCATTCTTAATTTATTTACCGCATTAAAATCATTAGCATTGCATAATAAATTAAACCCACCAACGCCTTTTAAAGCTACTATTTTTCCAGCTTTTAGGTATTTAACAGCCTTTGCTAAATCAAAATTAAGCTTAGCCCCACAATCATTACAAGCAATAGGCTCTGCGTAAAATCTCCTATCATTAAGATTATTATATTCACTATCGCAATTTTTACACATTTTAAAAACACTCATAGAAGTGTTTGTTCTATCGTAAGGGATTTTAGAAATTACACTAAATCTAGTGCCACAATTAGTGCAATTTATAAAGGCATGATTAAATCTTCTTTTTAATTTAGGATTATTAAGCTCTTTTATACAATCCTTACAAGGGGCGAAATCAGGCAAAATTACTGCAAGATTACGCTTATCTTTGCTTGGTTTTTTAATAACAAAATCATTATAAGTTTCATTTGTTTTAATTATTTTTACTTTTTCTATACTTGCTAATGGACGATTTTTTTTAAGAATTTGTTTTAAGTCTTTTATAAAAACTTTTGCTATTTTTTCATCACAATCAAGTGCTAAGCTAACTCCTAAAGTATCATTTAAGATATAGCCATTTAGCTTTTTTGCTTTGGCTAATTTGCAAACTTCAGGGCGAAATCCAACTCCTTGCACCCTGCCACTAAGCTTAATTAAAACACTCACAATTAGCCCATTTACTGAACTTAAATTGCTTGTTTAAAAACGCATTGTAATTTAAAAAACTCTGATAATTCATAAGCTTTGAGCAAATCTCACGCTCGTTTTCGTTAAGTTTTCCTATCATTAAAACAAGTGCTTCAAAAACACCAACTTCTATTAAAGCTGCATTTGCTAATCTAAAGCTCATAATTGATGAGATAAACTTAGCTACATTTAAGCCATCTTCATTAATCTCACAATCAATTCTAACTCCCTTTGTATAAGTATTTGGCACTACTTTTAAAATATCAGAATCTAGCAAAATATCTGCTAATTTTATTAATGAAAATATATTTTTATTTTCTAAACTAAACTCATTTAAAATGAACTTTTCTTGATAATTTTTTAATAATTTTTCGCCTTGTTCTAAGCTAAGTAATAATTTTATTAATTCATCTTTATTTTTAGGGATATTAAAGCTTAATTTATCAATATTAAAAGCAGTTGATAATTGATTTGAATACGGATTATTAATTACACAAAATGTATCAGCAAAAGGAGCTATTAATAATAAATCTTTAGGCTTTTTTACAAAATAAAGCTCATCTGTATTTTTTAACTCATTAAAAAGCTTTTTGCTATTAGCAAATGATACATATAAAAAATCTCCTAAATTATGTGCTTTTTTATAAAGTGGTTTTAAAGCTAATTTTACAAATGGTTTTTCATAAGCATTAAGTAAAATTTGAGTATTTTTATCACAAATAAAAGCCTTTTGTAATAATTCATAATTAGCAATTATTACAAAATCACTTTTTGTTGTTTTAGTATAATCTAACTCATTTAAACCTAAATTATCAAAAACTTCATCACATAAGTTTAAAGGCAATCTTGGAATTTCAATTTCAAATTCTTTTGTTTTTTGTGTATTTTCTAGCTCTATTTTAAAATCTTCTAAAAATAAAAAATAAGGTATTTTTTTAAAATATTCATTAAAGGCTAAAACTTTATCTTCATTATCATCTATAACTAAAGAAAACTCATCATCTTCATAATAAAGCTTATAATTTACATTATTTATCTTGGCAATTTTTAATAAAAATAATCCGAAATCTTTTAATTTTATTTTGAAATCATATCTAATTAACACTGCTTAAATTCCTATAATTTTCTATCGCTTGTTCTATACTAAAATCATTTTTAAATTCTAACAAAAATCCATCTTGTTTAAGCTCTTCTAAAAGACATTTTTGCATTAAAGCAAAAGATTTTTTAATCTCATCGCTTAAAGATATTTTCATAGGTTCAAGTCTTTTAGGCACAATGCCTAAGATTTTGCAAATTGGCAAATCACCTACTAAACTCATAAAATTAAGCATCATTTGCATCTCAAGTTCGTGAGCACTTCCTTGATAATTTACATTACTTGGCACTTTGTCATAGTCAAAAAACACAACATCGCCCACTTCTAAATCATCAGCATTTATACAATCAATCACATAAACTTTATCAAAATCAGCAATTATATGAGCTAAATTCATAGCCATTGTCCCGCCGTCTAAAAATACTAATTGATGCGAATCTTGATTTTTAAATTCTTCTTTAATATAAATATTAGGAGCTAGATTTTTCCTAAAATACTCAAGAAAAATAACTCCAGCTCCTTCATCTCCTATTAAAATATTTCCAATTCCTAGGACTAAAACTCTCATTTGTATTTATATCCGCTAAAAATAGCGTCCATTGCACCATCTTTACCTTTAATTGCATTAAACACTGCCATATAAATATGAACACCAACAAAAATCATAGTAACCCAAGTTAAAATATGATGAATTATCCTAACATTTGCAAGTCCGCCAAACATTGCTTCAAATGGTTTAACAAAAGGAGTTATTGCACCAGCAAAACCTTCGTGATAAACATTAATATATAGCACAAAACCTGTGATTATTAATAATGCTAAAACAATATAAAAGAAAAAATAACTCACAAATTGAAGTGGATTATATACACCTTTTAAATGTGGGTGTTTTCCTAAAAACAAATAAAACTTAATTTGCTCTATCCATACTCTTAAACTAAAGCAATCTTTAATACTAACTCTTTCTTTTTTGCTAAGCTTATCAAATATAAAAAGATAAAGTTTAAAAATAAAACAAGCTAATAAAACAAACCCAGCTACATTATGCACGAAACGAAATTTAGCCTGCATAAATAGATTTGGCTCGGTTGATTTATCAGGTGCAATAAATACACTAGCAATATAAAAGCCACTTATACAAAGGGCTAAAATAGCAAATGCTCTTAGCCAATGAGTTGCTCTAAGCCCTATTGAAAACTCATAATGTTTCATATCAAACTCCTACTTTATATTCGCCTAACTTATTACCTTTTTTATCTAATACATGCACAGCACAAGCAATACAAGGATCATACGAATGGATTTTTCTAATAATTTCAAGTGGCTTGGTTAAATCTTCAATCTTTAGACCAATTAAACAAGCTTCATAAGTTCCCATTTTACCATTTGCATCTTTTGGACTTGCATTCCAAGTAGATGGAACTACTGCTTGATAATTTTGCACTATACCATCTTTAATTCTAATCCAATGACTTAGCATTCCCCTAGGAGCATTACCTATAAAGCGACCTTTGTATTCTTTAGAATTATCTATTTTATATGGAGCGCAAGTGCTTTGATCTACTTTTAGATTTTCAACTAAACTATCAAGAGCTTTAAGTGCGTGTTCGCTTATTATTTTTGCTTCAATCATTCTTGCTGCAGTTCTTCCTAAAGTGCTAAGTAAGTCTTTAAGCTCAATATTTAATTCAGCTAATAAAGCGTCAACTTCTTTTGTAACGATTGGATTTTTAGCTAAATAATTTACAACTATAGTAGCAAGTGGTCCTACTTGAACAGGTAAATTATCATATCTTGGAGCTTTAATCCAGCTATATTTTCCATTCATATCAAATACTTTAGAATCTTCTAATTCGCCTTTAGCGTTTAGAGTTTTTTCATCTTTTAGACCTGTATAATTTGGCTCTTGTTCGCCATCATAAGGGTGTAATGCTTTATCGTTTTTATACCAAGACCTTGTTGCTTCTTCTGTGATTTTGCTCTCATCAATAGCACCTAATACAGGATTGCTTAGCATATTAGTTACAATTCCACCTTTAAATAAATAATCATCTCCTAAATAAAACTCATCAGCACACATAAAATTATCAACGCCAACATCATTCATTACACTTGGCTCATTTTTATAAACAGCCGCAGCCATCTTAATATCAGCTAAATAAGCACGATGAATAAAATCGCTAATTTCTAAGAATTTAGTTTTATACTCGCCAATTCTAGCAGGGTCAAGTATATCCATAACGCAAGTTACACCACCTACGGTTAAGCTTTGTGGGTGTGGTTGTTTTGCACCAAAAATAGCCATTAATTGTGCTGCTGTTCTTTGCACTTTTAAGCATTCTAAATAATGGCTTAACGCTACTAAGTTTTGCTCTGGGCTAAAGCGATAAGTTTTATGTCCCCAATAAGCATTCGCAAATATCCCTAATTCTCCTTTATCTACGAATGTTTTTAATTTTTCTTGAACTGCTTTAAGTTCTCCTACACCACAAACTAAAGGCTTATCACACCATTTTAAAGCTTCAGCTTCAGCTTTTGCTGGGTCAGCACTTAAAGCACTCACTACATCAACAAAATCAAGCCCGTGTAATTGATAAAAATGCACACAATGATCGTGCATATATAAAGCTGCATTCATTAATGTTCTTGTAAGTTTTGCATTTTTTGGTGGAACTATACCTAAAGCATTTTCAGCCGCTTCAATACCTGCTCTATAATGCGAATAAGTGCAAACTCCACAAATTCTTTGAGTCATAAAGCCAACATCTCTAGGGTCTCTTCCTTTTACAATAGTTTCAATTCCACGCCATAATGTTGAACCCGCATAAGCATCAGTTACTACATTTGCATCATCAACTATTACTTCTACTCTTAAATGTCCTTCAATTCTTGTAATTGGATCTACTACTATTTTTTGCATTTTTTATTCCTTGTCTTTTTTAATTGCTGAAATTGTTGCGTGAGCAGCTATTGCTACTCCTGTTAGAGTTAAAACACCAATGCCTATTTTATCACTCATAGCATCAGCACCCATTCCGCTAAATACGCTTTGAAATAAATGTGATTTTAAAGGTTCTTCGTAAGTTCTCATACTATCCCAAAAATCAGGCTCAGAGCAACCTATACACCCATGTCCTGCACCAATAGGCCAATTTATGTGCTGATTAAATCTTTGCTTAGCACAATTATTAAATGTATATGGACCTTTACATCCTACTTTATAAAGACAATAGCCTTTCTTTGCACCTTCATCGCCAAAACTTTCTACAAACTCACCCGCATCAAAATGTCCCCTACGCTCACAATAATCGTGAATTCTATGCTCGTATGCCCATTTTGGACGATTAAAATTATCAAGTGGCATTGTTCCAAATAATAATATTTGTAAGATTGAACCTACGATATTTTTTTCACTAGGCGGACAACCTGGGACATTAATTACGCTTTTATTTGTGATTTTACTAATCGGAACTGCGTTTGTTGGATTTGGTGCTGCTGCTTGAATACCACCAAAACTTGAGCAAGTGCCAATTGCTAAAATAGCAGCTGCATTAGCACAGGCATTTTTTGCTATTTCTTCGCCTGTATGCCCTTTAGCACCTAAAGTTAGATAAAAACTAGAGCTTCCTGCAGGAACTGCACCTTCTACCAATAATACATATTTTCCTGCGTGTTTTTTAATAGCGTTTTCTAAATTCTCATCAGCTTGATGACCACTTGCTGCCATAACAGTTTCGTGATATTCAATATTTAAATAATCAAATATCAAACTATCAATAGTAGGTGCATCACTTCTTAATAAACTTTCACTACAGCCTGTGCATTCTGCCATATGTAGCCAAATTACTGGAGTATTAGTATTGTTTTCAACAGCATTTGCAATACTTGGTGCAAAAGTAGCTCCAAGTCCTAGCATAGTAGCCATTCCACTAGACCATTTCAAAAAATCTCTTCTACTAAAGCCGTGTTCGCCTAGTATTTGCATTAAATCTTTTTTATTATTAGGATTTATTTGCATAATCTCTCCTTAAAAAAATTTATTAATAATAGTATTTTTTTAAAATCTAAAAGTTACAAAAAAGACAAAATAAATCTTAAAATTATTTAATTTTGATAATTGAATTTCTTATAAAATTCTTACAATTAAACTTAAAAATATTATTTTATTAAAGTTTTTGTTTGATTGATTTATGCTGATTTAAATTCTAATCTTGCTAATGTTTTTAAGTAAAGAATTTAATTTTTATAGGCTTAGTTTTCGCACTAAGCCTACTTATAAATAAAGCCTTATAAAGTATTTTTTAACTCTAAAGTTTTTCTTGCAATATTTGTGATTTCATCCCAATTTTTAGCCTTTATTAGCTCTTTTGGTGCAAGCCAAGAACCACCAACGCAAAGCACATTTGGTTGGCTTAAATATTCTTTAGCATTATTTTCGCTAATACCACCCGTAGGACAAAATCTAACATCACTAAATGGCCCATAAATAGCCTTTAACATAGGCACTCCACCAACAACACTAGCAGGAAATAATTTAAAGGTATCAAGCCCATATTCAAGCCCAAGCATTAGCTCTGCTGGACTTGCAATACCTGCTATTAAAGGGATTTTATAATCAATCTCTTTTAATAATTTTTCAGTAATACCTGGACTTATTGCAAACTTTGCACCAGCATTAACAACATCTTTATATTGCTTAGCATTAATTACTGTTCCTGCTCCAACGATTGCTTCAGGAATTTCTTTACTAATTAACTCAATTGCTTTTAGCCCTGCAGGGGTTCTAAGAGTAATTTCAAGCACTCTTACTCCACCTAAAACTAAAGCCTTAGCTAAAGGTAAGGCATCATTTATATCATCAATTGCTATCACAGGAATTACTGGATTTATTTTTAAAATTTCTCTTGCATTCATTATTTCTTCCTTAAAAACTTACTCCGCCTTCTTCGGCGCTTAAACAACTATTTCTTAAAGCTTTGAAAAGCTCTCTACCACTACCTAACTCATTTGCACTTAAATCAATATGCTTAATTTCTCTAGTTAAGAAATCATCTTCTAATACATTTAAAGTGCCATTGATTGCATCAAATTCTATCAAATCCCCATCTTTAATCTTAGCAATATTTCCATTTAATAAGGCTTCAGGACTTGTATGAATTGCTGCAGGAACTTTTCCACTAGCCCCACTCATTCTACCATCAGTAATTAATGCGACTTTATATCCTTTAGACATTAATACCCCTAAAGGCGGAATTAATTTATGAAGTTCAGGCATTCCATTTGCTCTTGGGCCTTGATATTTTACAACTGCTATGAAGTCTTTATTCAATTCGCCTTTTTCGTAAGCTTTCATTAACTCAAGTTGGTCGTTAAATACGATAGCTCTTTGTTTAATATATAAATTATCATCGCTTACAGCACTTACTTTAATTACCGAGCGACCAATATTTCCACTTAAAACTTTTAGCCCACCTGTAGTGCTAAATGGCTTATCATAAGTCGTGATTATTTCAACATTTCTGCTATTTTCAAGGCATTTTTCATAAGTAATTTCATCATCTTTTAAGATAGGATCTTTCGTATAATTACTAAGCCCAAATCCTGCTATAGTATTTACATCATCATGTAATGCACCATTGTTTAATAATTCATTAATTACAAACGACAATCCACCCGCTTCATAAAAATCATTTATATCAGCCTTACCATTAGGATAAACCTTAGCTAAAAGTGGAGTAATATTTGAAATATCATTAAAATCGTCCCAATTAATAATAATTCCCGCAGCCTTTGCAATTGCAATTAAGTGTAAAGTATGATTGGTTGAGCCACCTGTTGCCATAAGCCCTACTATTGCATTTACTATACTTTTTTCATCTATCATTTTACCTATTGGTAAAATACTTTTATCTTTTACACCTTTTGCAAAATGTCTAGCACTAAAATCAATTATTTTTTCTCTTAGCTTTGTATTTGGATTAATAAAAGCAGAATTTGGCATATGAAGACCTAATAATTCAATCATAACTTGATTTGAATTAGCAGTTCCATAAAAGGTGCAAGTGCCTGAACTATGATACATTTTCATTTCAGTATTTAATAAATCTTGCTTAGAAATAAGTCCTTGAGCGTATTTTTCTCTAGCAATACTTTTATCAGAATTACTAAGTCCTGTTGGCATAGGACCACTTGGAATAAACATAGCAGGTAATTGCCCAAATCTTAACGCTCCCATTAAAAGCCCAGGAACTATCTTATCACACACTCCAAGATAAAACGCCCCATCAAAAATATTATGAGATAATCCAATCGCTGTGCTCATAGCTATTACATCACGAGAATAAAGGCTAAGTTGCATACCATCATAGCCTTGAGTAATACCATCACACATTGAAGGAGTGCAGCTTGCAACTTGAACACTTACACCTTCTTTTATACAAGATTGCTTTAATTTTAAAGGATAATCCTTGTAAGGTTCGTGAGCTGATAAAACATCGTTATAGCTTGAAATAATAGCTAAATGAGTGCTATTTGAATTATTTAATTTTTCTCTTACGCTTTCAGGAATTGCTGCATAAGCGTGAGCTAAATTAGCACAACCTAACTTTGAGCGATTGATTTTTTCATTAGCACTATCTATTAAATTAAGATAATCTTTTCTAGTTTTTTCACTTCTTTTTATAATCTTTTCAGTGATTTCTAATAATTTTTTATTTGTCATAAATAAGCTTCTTTCATTTAAAATATTTGATTTATTATAAATAAATAAATGTTATTAATGTTAAATCCTTTTTAGTAAGATTTAAAAAATTATTTTTACTTAGGGATTATTTATGAAAACTAATTTTGATTTTTTATTATTCGGAGCTACTGGAGATTTAGCTCTTAGAAAACTTTTTCCTTCACTTTATGAAGCCTTTTTAAATGACTTGCTTCACGAAGATTTTAAAATACTTGCTACAGGTAGAAGTAAGCTTAGCTTAGAAGAATTTAAGCAAAAATTAAACGATAAATCAAAAATCCATTTAAAAGATACTACAAAATGGAACGATTTTTTAGAAAAAATATCTTATGAGAGCGTAGATATTAATAATCTTGAAGATTTTAAAAAACTTAAAAGCAATTTAAGAGATGGCAAAGATACTATTATATATTTTTCAATTTCGCCTGAATTTTTCATCACTTGCTGTAAGAATTTAAGCGAATTAAATATGAATAAAGACAATGTTAGAATAGTTCTTGAAAAACCTTTAGGAATGAGCTTAAATGAATGCAGAGCAATCAATGAAAGCGTAGCAAAATATTATAAAGAAGAACAAATTTATAGAATTGATCATTATCTTGGTAAAAGTATGGTTAAAGAATTATTTGAGTTTAGAAAACAAAATCCACATTTTAATGCACTACTTAATAAAGACTATGTAAAAAGCATTAATTTATATGTTTTAGAGCGTTTAGGTGTTGAAAGTCGTGGAGAGTTTTATGATAGCTGCGGTGCTTTAAGAGATATGTTACAAAATCATATGTTACAAATGTTAGCTTTATTTATGATTGATATTAATTCAACTAATATTAGAAAAGCTAAGCTTGAGTTTTTTAACTCACTTGAAAAAATTGATTTTAAAAATGTAATTAAAGCTCAATATGAAGCTAATGAAGATAGCTTAAGTTATTTAGACGAATTAAATGTGGCTAAAGATAGTAGGACAGAAACTTTCGTATCAATTAAAACTAGTTCAAATCAAGAAAACTACAAAGGCGTTTTAATAAAACTTGCAACAGGCAAAAGAATGGCTGAAAATAAAGTATATTTTGATATTGACTTTAAAAATGGTGGAAAAATGTATATAGAAATCCAACCAAAACCTAAAATCAAATTCCTTTTAAAAATAGCCGAAGAGTTTAAAGAATTTGAAATAGGAATTTGTGATATTGAAAAAATGCCACCTTATGAAAGATTACTTTTAAATGTAATTAATAAAGATTTAAGCTCATTTAATGAAAAAGATGAGCTAGAGAGTGCTTGGAAATGGGTGCAAGATGTAATTGATAATGATGATTTTACAATGCATAAATACAAAGCCTACACAAATGAAATTATTTTTAAGGACTAAGATGAGATTATTTACATTCAATGACAAAAACATAAGCGAAATCGCTTTATATAAAGAATTAGTATTTTCATTAAATGAATGTATTAATAGTAAAGGTAGCGTAAATTTTTATGTATCAGGTGGTAAAAGTCCTAAAGATTTATTTATTAAATTAAGTAAAGAAAAGCTTGACTGGACTAAAGTAAATGTATTTTTAGTAGATGAAAGGATTTTGCCTACAAATCACGAAGATAGCAATACAAATCTAGTAAAGCAAAATCTATTACAAAATGACGCTAGTAAGGCTAATTTAATTACTTGTATTAAAGATGAATTAATTAATGATTATGAGGCTTTAAAAAATCACGCTAATAATATTTATCAAACTCCTGATATTTTGATTTTAGGTATGGGAGCTGATGCTCATACTGCATCAATCTTTCCAACAGCTTCTAATTTAGATGAATTATTAAGTGATGAAAACCAAGCTTATCACATAGTAAAAACTCCTAATTACGATAGAATTAGCCTTAGTTTAGAAAGCATATTAAAAGCTAAAAGAATATTTTTAAATATCAGTGGAGATGAGAAATATCAAGTATTTTTATTAGCTTGTAAAGAAAAAAATAAAAAATATCCAATAAGTTATGTAATTAATTCAAAAGGAAATTTAGATGTCTATTACGCAAAATGAATATCCAAGATTATTAGCAGATATTGGCGGAACTAATGCTAGATTTGCATTAGAATTTAAATCAGGAAACATAGATAAAATAGAAGTCTTACAATGCAAAGACTACGATACTATAATAGATGCTGTAAGAGCATATTTAAAAGATAAAAATGTAAATGTAAAACACGCTGCTTTTGCAATGGCAAATCCTGTTACAAGTGATTTTATACAAATGACTAATAATCATTGGGCTTTTTCAATCAATACCACAAGACTTGCATTAGGATTTGATACTTTATTAATTCTAAATGATTTTACTGCTCAAGCACTTGCTATTACAAAATTAAATAGTGATGAATTAGTTCAAATTGGTGGAAGAGAAGCTGAAGAAAATTGCGTAAAAGCTGTTTTAGGGCCTGGCACAGGACTTGGAGTTAGTGGATTAATCCCTAGTAAAAATGGCTATATTGCACTATCAGGTGAAGGTGGACATGTTAGCTTTGCACCTTTTGATGAGATTGAATCAATGATTTGGCATTATGCAAAAAACAAATTCGGGCATGTATCGGCTGAAAGATTGCTTAGCGGAATGGGACTTGAGCTAATATATGAAGCTTTAGCACATAAAGAAGGTATAAATGATACTTTAGACGCTAGTAAAATTAGCGAACTAGCATTAAGCGAAAAATCAGCTTTATGTAGATTAAGTCTTGATATATTTTGTGCAATGCTAGGAACAATTGCTTCAAATTTGGCATTAACTCTAGGTGCTAGGGGTGGTGTTTATATTTGTGGTGGGATAATTCCTAAGATATTAGAGTATTTTAAGCACTCATCATTTAGAGCAAGATTTGAGAATAAAGGTAGATTTGATAGTTATTTAGCAGCAATTCCTGTATTTGTGGTTTTATCAAAATTTCCAGGTATAAACGGCGCTAGTGTGGCACTGCAAAATCATTTAAAGGATAAATAATGTTAAGTAAATTAAAAAGCTATGAAAAATTATGGTCTTTATACAACAAATCAAAAGATACTCATATGAAAGATTTATTCGCTAATGATAATAATAGAGCGAATAAATACTTTTTAGAAGTTGGTGGGATTAAGGTTGATTATTCTAAAAATAGAATAGATGAAGAGATTTTAAGCAATCTTATTAATCTTGCAAAAGAAGCTAATTTAGAACAAAACATTAAAGATATGTTTAGTGGTAAAAAGATTAATACCACAGAAAATAGAGCAGCTTTACATATTGCTCTTAGAAATCGTATAAATACACCTATTTATGTAGATAATGAAAACATAATGGATGATGTAAATGCAGTGCTTAACAAAATGGAGAAATTCTCTCACGCAATAAGATCAGGAGAGTGGCTAGGCTATACAAATCAAGTAATAACTGATATTGTAAATATAGGAATTGGTGGCTCTGATTTAGGACCATTGATGGCTTGTGATGCTTTGAAAAAATACGCACACCCAAGACTAAAAATGCACTTTGTATCAAACGTAGATGGCTCAAAATTACAAAATGTATTAGATAGCGTTCATCCAGAAACTACACTTTTTATAATAGCGTCAAAAACATTCGTAACTCAAGAAACCCTAACAAATGCCTTAACTGCTAGAGAGTGGTTTTTAAATCACGCAGTTAATAAACGCTTTGTAGCTAAGCATTTCGTAGCAGTTTCAACTAATAAAAAAGCTGTTGAAGAATTTGGAATAGATAGTAATAATATGTTTGAGTTTTGGAATTGGGTCGGTGGGCGTTATAGTTTGTGGTCTGCAATTGGTCTTCCTATTATGATTTATTTAGGAAAAGAACATTTTTGGCAAATGCTAGAAGGTGCGTATTTAATGGATTCACATTTTAGCTCGGCTGAATATTCTAAAAACTTGCCTGTGATTTTGGCTTTAATAGGTATTTGGTATATTAATTTTTATGGTGGTGGCTCACATATAATCGCACCTTATGATGAATATTTAAAGCATTTTCCAAGATTTATTCAACAACTTGATATGGAAAGTAATGGAAAACAAGTTAGTAAAAATGGGGAATTAATTAATTACGAAACTTCTCCAATCATTTGGGGTGAAACAGGAATTAACGCTCAACACGCATTTTTTCAACTACTTCATCAAGGAACTCATATAAGTCCGATTGATTTAATAGTAAGTCTTGAAAAACCACACGATATGCCAGAACACCACGAAATTTTAATTAGCAATGTATTCGCTCAAGCTGAAGCCTTTATGAAAGGCAAAAACAAGGATGAAGTAAGAGCTGAACTTAGTAAAAGTAATTTAAGTGAAAGTGAGATAGAAAAGCTAATCCCACATAAAGAATTTTCGGGAAATCGCCCTAGCAATACGATTTTATTAGAAAGAATAAGCCCTAGAAATCTAGGTAGCCTAATTGCATTATATGAGCATAAAATATTCGTTCAAGGTGTGATTTGGGGGATAAATAGTTTTGACCAATTTGGCGTTGAATTAGGCAAAACTTTAGCTAAAACAATACTTGAAGAGCTAAGAAGTGATGTGAGTTACGAGCACGATAGCTCAACTACAAATCTAATAAAATTATATAAAGAGTTTAATAAAAAATAATTTTAGGAATTTCTTTATGAAATTCCTATTTTAAATTCCACGAAAAAAGGAGAGAAAAGTGATTACAAATGATAACCTATTACAAGTTTTAAATAAATTAAATTTTAAAAAAGATAATGATTTTATTTATAAAAAGCAATATTTAAATAACATTTTTATTATGGTTGATTTTAAAAATAGAAAAATTATATTTCCAGAACAAATTAAACTCCATGACAAAACTACATCAAATTTTGAAAAAAATGAAAATTTTGTAGTATTAGAGTGTATAGATAGGTTATTAACAAAAGGCTACGATCCAAACCATATAGAATTAGAACCAAAATATAAATTAGGTAGAGAATCGAAGTCTAGCGGAAAAGCAGATATTTTAGTAAAAGATAAATTAGGTGAATCATATATATTAATTGAATGCAAAACATACAAAACAAAAGTTGATGCTAAAAGTAGTGAATTTGAAAATGAGTGGAATAATATGCTTAAAGATGGAGGGCAATTATTATCTTATTTTAGACAAAATAAAAAAGTAAAATTTTTATGTTTATATACTAGTGATTTTATAAACGATGAGATATATTATTTTAACTATATACTCAATATGCAAGACAATGAACTATACCTTAAAGAAAATGATTATAAATTGAGTTATATATCAGCAAGTGATGAAAATGAAATTTTTAAAGTATGGAAAGAAATTTATCAACAAAATTATTTGACAAGTGGAATTTTTGAGTCTGATATAAACCCATATGAAGCTGGTAAATTATCATTAAAATTTACAGACTTAAAAGAATTTGACCATCAAAACAATTCTTTATACAATGATTTTGCGACTATTCTAAGACAACATAATATATCAGGTAAAGAAAATGCTTTTGATAAGCTTGTAAATTTGTTTTTATGCAAAATTTATGATGAGACATTTAATAAAAATAATCTGGAATTTAAATATCGTGGAATTATGGCAGACACTTACGAAAGTTTGCAAGATAGACTTATGAAATTATATAAAAATGCAATGAAAGAATTTTTAAATGAAGATATTACTTATGTTGAAAATGCAAATATAGAAGATGTTTTTAACACAACTTCAAGAAGCAAAAAGTCTATGCAAAGTATGCAAGAACAAATTCAAGATTATATAAGGCAATTAAAATTTTATTCTAATAATGATTTTGCGTTTTTGGAAGTTCATAATAAAGATTTATTTTATAAAAATGCTATAGTTTTAAAAAATATAGTTAGGCTTTTTGAAGATATACGATTAACAGAAAATAAAGTTCAGCAATTTTTAGGTAATTTATTTGAATTGTTTTTGCAAAAAGGCATGAAACAAGATGAGGGGCAATTTTTTACACCAATTCAAATATGTGAGTTTATTATGCATTCTTTACCTATTGATAATATAAATAAGCCTTTAAGAGTGATTGATTATGCTTGCGGAGCAGGACATTTTTTAAATACATATGCAAGTTTTATTGAAAAACAAATTAATGATAAAGAAAAATTAAAAGAGTATTATAAAAATATTTATGGAATTGAAAAAGAATATAGATTGAGCAAAGTTGCAAAAGTTAGTGCAAGTATGTATGGGCAAAATGAGATAAATATTTTTTATGCAGATGCTTTAGCTAGTAATGAAAATATTGAAAATTATTCTTTTGATTTATTAATTGCTAACCCGCCTTATTCGGTCAAGGGTTTTTTAGAAACTTTAAGCGAAAAAGACTTAGAAAAATATATACTATTTAATAAAGACATAAATAAAGATACTTTTAATTCTATAGAATGCTTTTTTATAGAAAGGGCTATTCAGTTATTAAATGATAACGCAAATGCAGCGATAATTTTGCCATCACCATTTTTAAGTAATAGTAATATTGGAAAATATCAAGAAGTAAGAGAACTGATATTTCAAAATTTTGATATAAAAGCTATTGTTGAGTTGCCGTCTGGTACATTTGGAGCTACTGGAACCAACACTATTATTTTATTTTTGCACAAATTAAAAACATATGATAAAGATAAGGATTTAGGTTTAACATCTAGTTCTATAAAATTTAAAACCTTGCAAGATAGATTAAAAGCTTCTAATTTGATAGATGATGATAATTTTGTAGATAATGGCTATATAGACGAATATGTAGCTTTTAGAGGTATAAAAAAAGATATTTTTATAGATTTAATAAACGAAAATTATACAGATGAGTTATTAGAATGCTTTCAAGATTATTTGGATGATTTTTATAAAAGCAATATTTATAAAAAATTAACAAAAAGCAAAGTTTATAAAGATTCTACTATAAAAGAAGATTTAGAAAATGGTATTTTTATAGAGTTTGTAAAAAATATTGAAAATAAAAAGTTGATATATTTTTCTATGATAAAAGATAATAAATTGATTATTGTAAAAGCTCCTGATAAAAACGATGAAAAAAAGAAATTTTTAGGCTATCAATGGAGCACAGATAAAGATGATCCAGGATTAAGAGAATTAAACGATCCATACAATACACCCTTATATGATAAAAATAATATTAATAATGACGAAAAAATATCTTATAAAATTAAAGAATTATTTTTAAATAATGAAATTATAATTAACGATGAATTAAGTAAATATGTAAGTTATGAAAAAAATTATAATTTAATTGATTTTAAAAATGCAAATTTTAATTTAAAAATTAATATCAATTTAACCAATTCGCATAATCATGTAGAATATTTTTGGAAAAATAGCAAATATCCAATCATAAGTATCAAAGAATGTGTAAATGATATTATTAATGGTTCAACACCTTTAAAATCTCAAAATAAGTATTGGGACAAAAAAGATATACAATGGTTAACCATACCTGATTTTACAAATAGCATATATATAAATGAGACAAAAGATTATATTTCACAATTAGCAGTAGATGAAAAAAAAGTAAAAATTGTGCCTAAAAATTCAGTGTTGTTGTCTTGTACAGCAACAATAGGTAAGTGTGCAATAAACAAAGATATATTAACCACAAATCAACAAATTAATGCTTTAGTTTGTAAGCTTGATAAAGTAATACCTGAATATTTGGTATATATTTTTAGAATGTACTCAAATGAACTTGAAAATCTAGCTAGTAAATCGAGTGTTAAATACATAAATGTCTCAACTCTTAGTAGTTTTCAAATTCCATTACCTCCTTTGGATGTTCAAGAACAAATAGTAAAAGAATGTGAAGAAGTAAATAAGCAATTTGAAACAATAAGAATGAGTATAGAAGAATATAAGAGATTAATATCTGAGATATTAAGTAAAGTTGGAATTATTAGCAGTAACGGGGGGGGGGGATTTAAGAGTTGAGCTATTCAAATTCTTAGGTATTTCTTTAGATTTTATTGATGACTTATCAAATATATTAATAAATAATAAAAAATTAGGACAAATTTGTAAGGTTTTAATCGGTGGTACACCTAGTAGGAAAAACCATTTATACTATGGTGGAAATAATTTATGGGTTAGTATTGCTGAAATGAATGGTAATATAATATCTGATACAAAAGAAAAAATCACAGAACTAGGTGTAAAAGAATCAAATGTTAAGTTAATACCAAGTGGGACTACTTTATTAAGTTTTAAATTAAGCATAGGAAAAGTAGCATTAGCCGGAGCTGATTTATACACAAACGAAGCCATTGCTGGGCTTATACCTAAGGATAAAAATATAGTTTTAGATAAGTATTTGTTTTATCTATTTAAAAATAAAGTTATAGATTTAGATCTAAAAAATAAAAATACATTTGGCACTAGCTTAAATTCTCAAATTTTAAAAGATGAAGTTGAAATACCATTAATACCTATTGATAAACAAAAACTTTTAATCAACATTATAGATAAAATAGAGAATAAGATTTATGAACTTGAAAAAGATATCAATGATAAAAACAACATAATAAATAAAATACTAGCAAAATATATATATTGATAATTATATATTATTGATATAGTATTTTATAAATAAGATAAATATACAAAGTATATTGCTTATATATTATTGTGCTTGAAAGTAAAGGCGTAGATAGTAAAATCAATCTAAGAAGTGATGAAAATGCGAAAATTACTAACGCAGAAAGTCTTTTTAAAGGTATAAATATTACTTTTGAAAAACAATTTAATAATGATAAATTGGAAACAATCATAAAAAATATAATCAATAAAAAATAATTAATCTAATTTAAATTCCTTAAAGGATTTAAATTAGAATACAAGATTATATTAAAAATATGGAGTGTTAAATGCTTTCTTTTATGAAAGAATTAATAAAAAAAATCTTTATTTGTTGGTTTGAGTTTAGCGTTTTTTATTATTGTCATTTTAGCTTTTTTAATGCTTATTATGATTTTAGAGTATTTGTATAATGAATACTTTAGTTCAACTTATGATAAATTTCTTAAAACCAAAAAAGAGCTTTGCTCTCTTGAAAGGCAATTAGAAGTAGAAGGCTATTTATTATTTTGGGATTTTAAAAATGAGTATACAAATTATAAATATGATTATTCTAAAAGCGGATATAAATGTAATTTAGAAAAAGAAGAAAAATATAAAAGAGCAATTGCAAATTATTTTAAATTAACTAATGCAAAAATATATGAAGTGCAAAATTATAATAGCATTGATGAAGTTAAATCTCTTAAAACTTTAGATAGTTTAGAATTAAAAGAAGTTAATGAATTTAACAATAATCTAGTATTTTTTAAAAAAAGATTTTTTGATAAAAATTCATTTCAATTTATAGATGGAGATGAAATGCAAGTAATGTTATATAACTCATATACTAAGGAAAAAGAAGAGAGAGAATATTATATAGATGGGTGTGGTTATGTAATCCCAACATATAAAATAAAATACAATTAAGAAGATATAATGGCAGTAAAACTACAAATAATGTTTAATTATTTATAGTTTTACAAGAATTTAAATCAATAGGATTAAATAAGTTCCATTGTTTGTTTTACTATTGATAATTCTTCGTTAGTTGGAATAACTAAAATTGGGTATTTTGAATCAGCTTTTGCTATATTTCTAGCTACTTTTTCACGCTTAGCATTTTTTTCTTCATCAATGCTAAAGCCAAGATGTGCAAGTTGCTTACAAACCGCAGCTCTCATTAAATCATCATTTTCACCAATACCTGCTGTAAAAATTAGAGCCTTAGCAGGAGTTACTGCAAGGTATGAGCCTATGTATTTTGCAATTCTATAGCAAAACATATCAAATGCTAATTTTGCTTTTTTATCACCATTTTGCATTTTTTCTTCAATTTCACGCATATCATTTGCACCACAAATTCCTAATAAACCACTTTGTTTATTGCAAATTTTATCAAGTTCAGCAATGCTTAAACCTTTATTATATGCTAAATAAAATAAAGCTCCAGCATCAATATCCCCACATCTAGTTCCCATCATTAATCCTTCAAGTGGAGTAAGACCCATTGAAGTATCAACGCATTTACCATCTTTAATAGCACTAATACTTGCACCATTTCCTAAGTGAGCTGTAATTGCATCTATGTTTTTAATACCTAAGAATTTTTCTGCTTCACGAGTTACAAATTCATGAGAAGTTCCATGAAAGCCGTATCTTCTAACGCCATCTTCTTCATAATATTTATTAGCTATTGCATAGCGATATGCGATTTCTGGCATTGTTTGATGAAATGCTGTATCAAATACTGCTATATTTTTAACACTTGGAGCAAGATTTATGATTGTTTTAATTCCTGAAATATTTGCAGGATTATGTAAAGGTGCTAATTTTACTAATTCATCTAAAGCTTTTAAACATTTATCATCAACTAATGTTGCTTTAATAAATTTATCCCCACCATGCACCACACGATGACCTACTGCTGCTAATTCATTAAAATCAGTTAAAAGTCCGCTTTTAGCAAATAAATCACGAACTACTTTTAAGCCATCTTCGTGATTATTTATGCCACCTAAATGCTCTAATTCTTTGCCATCAAATTTAATTTTTGCTCTTGAATTGCTTTCTCCAATTTGCTCAACCAAACCACTCGCAACACTATCTTCATTAAAAAATAATTGGAATTTCAGTGAGCTTGAACCTGCATTTAAAACTAATATTTTTTTCATAATTTTTCCTTTTTTATAATTTATTGTGCTTGAATTGCACTAATTAAGCATGTATTTACAATATCTTCAACCAAACAACCCCTACTTAAATCATTAATAGGTTTGTTTAAACCTTGCAAAACAGGACCAACCGCAATAGCCCCTGCACTTCTTTGCACTGCTTTATAAGCTATATTTCCTGCATTTAAATCAGGGAATACAAATACATTTGCCTTTCCTGCTACTTTGCTATCAGGCATTTTTTTACTTGCTGTTGCAATATCTACTGCTGCGTCAAATTGTATAGGACCATCATAATTTAATCCCTCATAAGATTTTGCTAATTCGCACGCTTGTTTTACTAAATCAACGCTTACTCCACTACCGCTATTTGCAGTTGAATAAGATAGCATTGCAACTCTTGGCTCAAAACCAAAAGCCTTATAAGTAGCTGCACTAACACTTGCAATTTCGGCTAGATTTTCAGGAGTTGGATTAGGATTTACTGCACAATCAGCAAAATACCAAACCTTATCACTTAAGCACATAAAAAATCCACCACTTACACTCTTAACACCTGGTTTAGTTTTAACTATTTGAAGAGCTGGGCGAATTGTATCAGCAGTTGAACATGCAGCCCCGCTAACCATAGCATCAGCGTAGCCTAAATGAACTAATAAAGTTCCAAAATAATTTCTATCTTTTATAAGCTCTTTTGCTTGTTCAAGGCTCATTCCCTTTGATTTTCTAGCTTCATAAAGTGCATTTGCACATTCATCATCTAATGATGAATTACCTGGATTATAAGTCTTAACATCATCTAAATCTATACCTAAATCACTAGCTTTTTGTGCTATTTCTTTATTGTTTCCTAAGATAATTAATTTAACAGCTTTGCTTTCTAATAAAATACTAGCAGCCTTTAAAATACGCTCGTCATTTCCTTCTGGTAAAACTATGGTTTTAATATTTTCTTTAGCCTTGCTCTCTAGCATAACTTCAAATGCCATTGGACTTATATAATCAGGTTTTTTAAGATTTAATAACTCATCTAAGCTTGTATTTTCATTATATAAACTTGCGTATTTATGATGAATTTTAGCAAACTCAAATTTGGTTAAATCATTATCAATTACATAATTTAAATTAAGCTCTTTACTTAGTTTTAGATTTATCCAAAAAGTATCAAGACCACCAAAAACTCCAAAACTAGCAACTAATACAAAATCATATTTAGCTTTTAATTCATTAACTTTAATGATTATATTTTTATAAAAAGCATTTTCATTTTTTAAATACTCTTTAACGCCTGTTGCACTATCGTATAAGTATTCAGTTTTTATATTATGCTCTTTTGATAATTTATTTAAACCACACACCCCGTCTTCACAAGCAAGTGCTTGGAAAACAACAATATTTGAATATTTTTTTGATAATTTTATAGCAAGATTATCTAAACTTTCCCTGCTTTGTTTTTGAAAGTAAATCGCATTCATTGCTACTCCTTCATTGATTAATTTTCGCTAGAGTATATGCCTAAAATATTAATAAATAAGGAAGAAAATATGAAAAAAAATTACATAAAATATTTTGTTTTCCCTTTGTTAATTTCGGGTTGTGGTTTGGCTGATCCGCAAATGGATATGAAAGCTCCAACATATGTAGAGCAAATTGAACCTAAGGCTGATAATAATTTAGGAAGTCCAGGCTCACTTTTTGGAAAAGGCTCTAATCCACTTTTTAGCGATAATAAAGCTATGAATGTAAATGATATAGTTACGATAATTATTAAAGAAGACACAAGCCAAAGTAGCAAAGCTAGTAAAAGCACGAATAAATCTTCTAATGCTAATTTAAATTCCGGAGTTTTTGCAGGATTATTATCAAGTCTTAATAAATCAGCAGATATTGGCTTTCAAACAAAAAATAATTCAGATTTTAGTGGTAGTGGTCAAGCTAGTAGAAATGAAAAATTTCAAACAACAATTAGTGCTAGGGTAATAAAGGTATTAGCTAATGGAAATTATTTTATTGAAGGAAAAAGACAATTATTAATAAACGGAGAAAAACAAATCGTTCAAATCTCTGGAGTAATTAGACCTTATGATATAACAGGTCAAAACACAATTGAGAGCAAATACATAGCAGACGCTAAAATACTTTATTCAACTCAAGGCGAAATTGATAAAGCTACTAAAAAACCTTGGGGAACAAAAGCAGTTGAAACTATTTGGCCTTTTTAACCTTGATTTAAGGTTAAAAAGACTTTATTTCTTATCATCTTCGTTGATTTTTAATAATAATTTATAAGCCTTATATACATTTGAAATTGCAGCTGCTATTCCAAACGCAAGTCCTACAAAAAATAAAGGCTTATAAATCTTAGCAAGTAAAATTCCTAAACCAACGCCAATTAGCACTGCAACTACAATGCTAATACCTAAGCTTAGATGATTTGCAGCGTCTATTACACTTTTTACTTTTTTAGCTCTTTTATTTTCTTCGTTATGCACGAATAGCCTTTTTGAACGCATTTATAAATATTTCAAATTCTTTATCTTCAAACTTAGAGCAAATAAATGCAGTTTCATAGGTTGATGGTGCAAGATTTACTCCATTTTCTAGCATAATTTTATGAAATCTTGAGAACTTAGCTGTATCACTTGTCTTAGCGTCATCGTAATTTAATGGGTATTTTTCATTAAAGAAAAATCCTAACATTGAACCTATATTTTTAGCTACAAAAGGCACTCCTGCACTTTTACTCTCATCTAGCATAGCATTAATTGCATTTTTTGCCCATTTGTCACATTTTTTATAAATATCATCGTTTAATTGCTCAAGATTTGCAATACCTGCTGCCATTGCAAGTGGATTTCCACTTAGCGTTCCTGCTTGATATACTCCGCCTAGTGGGCTTAGAAGTTGCATAATTTCTTTTTTTGCAGCGTAAGCTCCAACAGGAAGTCCCCCACCAATAACCTTGCCAAAACAAACCATATCAGGCACAACTTTATAAATCTCTAAAGCCCCACCTAAAGCAGCTCTAAAACCACTCATAACTTCATCAAAAATCAAAACGATTTTTAATTCATCACAAAGCTTTCTAAGGTCTTCTAAAAACTCTTTTTTAGCAGGGACAAAACCCATATTTCCTGCAATTGGTTCAATAATAATCACACCTATTTCACTACCATTACTCTTTGCTATAGCAATTTGCTCTTTTACGCTTTCTATATCATTGTATTTAGCTGTATAAGTATCTTTTACAGCGTTTTTACTAACTCCACTTGAACTTGGAGTATTAAAAGTAGCCAAGCCACTTCCTGCATTTACTAAAAGCATATCAGCGTGTCCGTGATAACAACCATCAAATTTAATAAGCCCATCACGATTAGAATAAGCTCTTGCTAAGCGAATTGCACTCATAGTAGCTTCTGTCCCACTATTTACAAATCTAATTTGCTCTATTGCAGGATATAACGATATAACTTTTTGTGCTAATTTGCTTTCAGCCAATGTAGGAGCACCATAACTTGTGCCATCTTTTGCTGCATTAATAATAGCGTTTGTTACATTTATATCAGCGTGTCCTAAAATGCAAGGTCCATAGCTTTGAACTAAATCAAGGTATTTTTTATCTTCAATATCAATTATATAAGCACCATCGCCCTTTTTTATAAATACAGGCTCACTACCTACACTTTTAAATGCTCTTACAGGAGAATTAACCCCACCTGCTATTAATGTTTGTGCTTGTGCGAAAGCTTCTTTATTTGTCATTTTTTTCTCCTTTTTTCTTGATATATAAGTATAAATTTTTTATTTCTTCATTTGTTAAATAATAATTTGGCATTATATTTTTTGAACTTGTTTTACTAACTAAGGCTTTATAAAAATTCTCATAACTAATATTTTTAATACTAGGGATTATTACTTGAATGGTTTTTCCATTTTCTTTATAAGTAGCAAATATTTGCTCACTTCCATCAAGCCCGTGACATTTATCACAACCAATTCCCCTTGGGTTTTGATACAAGCTTAATTGATATTCATCTTTGCTTAAAAAATCACTATTAGCATAAACAAATACGCTAAAAACTAATAATATTAATTTTGATTTCATTTTATAATCCGTTGTTTTTAAGGGTTATAATACAATCTTTATTTTTATAAAGGTTACAAATTGATACTAGATGGAAAAAAATTAAGCAAAGAATTATACGCACAATTAAAACTCAAAATTAATGAGCTAAAAACCAAACCTTGCTTAGCTGTAATTTTAGTAGGAGATGATTATGCTAGTGGGGTTTATGTAAGAAGTAAATTAAAAGCTTGTAATGAATTAGGAATAATTAGTAAAGATTATAAGCTAGATAGTAATATTAGCGAAGAAGAATTATTAAAAATCATAAGAGATTTAAATGATGATGATAGTGTAGATGCTATCTTAGTGCAACTACCTTTACCAAATCATATTAATAAAGACAATATCATAAACGCTATAAATCCTATTAAAGATGTAGATGGTTTTACTCCACTTAATTTAGGTTTAGTTTTAGCGAATTTAAAACCACATTTTTATGCTTGCACCCCGCTTGGAATTGATATTTTGATGAAGCATTATGGTATCAGTGTAAAAGGCAAAAATATTTGCATAATAAATGATAGTATCATAGTAGGTCGCCCACTTGCTGCTATGATGATTAATGAAGGTGCAAGTGTTAGCGTATGCCACAAATATACAAAAGATTTAAAAGAGCATACTTTAAACGCTGATATTTTAATAAGTGCTACAGGTGTAATTCATCTAATAAATGATGATTTTATAAAAGATGGAGCTATTTTAATTGATGTTGGGATTTGCAAAGAAATTGATGGCAAAAAACTATCAGGAGATTATCTTAAGACAAGTAATAAAGCTAGTATGATTACTCCAGTTCCTGGCGGAGTAGGACCTATGACTATTTATGCACTAATGCAAAACACATATGAAGCAAGATTAAAAAAGGAAGAAAATGCAAGAAAATAAAACAAAATGGCAAAAATTAGTTGATTTTTGGAATTCATGGACGGGGACTATTGTATTTGTTCTTATTTTTATATTTTTCGTAGCTCAAGCTTTTACAATACCAAGTGGCTCTATGAAAAACACACTTTTAGTAGGAGATCATTTATTTGTAAAAAAATTCGCCTACGGGATACCAACTCCTAGAATTCCATTCCTAGAAGTTCCTGTGTTGCCTGATTTTAAAGGCGATGGGCATTTATTAAGCTATGCTAAGCCTAAAAGAGATGATATAGTGGTGTTTTTGTATCCGCACAATACAAAGCTACATTATGTTAAACGCTGCGTTGCTTTAGGAGATGATGAGATAATATTTGCAAATAAGACCCTTTATGTAAGAATGCACGAAGGAGATGAATACATGAGAGCAAATTATCCTGCTAATAAACAAGTGATTTTACAAGGCAAATTATACATAAAAGAGCCTTATACTAAAAAGGGTATTCATTATGATGAAAGAGTGGATTTTGATAAGGTCATAGAATACTTTATGGCTAAGGGTGAATTTGTAATGAAGCCAATTTATGTTAGTGAATTAAGAAGTGATATTAAAGCGTATTATTATAAGGTGCCTAGCAATGAATACTTTATGATGGGTGATAATCGCGACCACTCAAATGATAGCCGCTTTTGGGGAAGTGTAGATTATAAATATATTGAAGGTAAGCCTTGGTTTGTTTATCTAAGCTGGGATGATGATTATAATATCCGCTGGGAAAGAATGTTTAAAAGCGTTGATACCTTAGAAAACGATGAAAGATATATCCATCACGAAATAAGCGATATTAATTCTCTTGATTGACAAAAATATCTAATTCAAATTCTTGTGATTTGAATTAGAATTTATTTTATAATACATTATATTTTAAAAGTAATTTATATAAAAATTAAAATTATTTAATTGTATTTGAAGACTTTTCACTTAAAATCTTTTCAATTTTCTTTTGTTGTTTTACTATATATTTTTCACCTAGCGATTGTGCTTCTTCTTTTGCTTCCATTTCATAGCCACCTTTACTCATTGCAGAATACTTTTGTCTAAACTCTGTGTATAAAAAATAAACTGATAAATCATCAACAAAAGGCAATGAAACTAGCTTAGTTTTAGTTTGATATATTGTGTAAGTTTTTAAGTTTTTACCATTTAATAAAAACAATATTAAATAACTTGATAAAATATCTAATATTACAAAAAATATAAGTATAGGAAAGAATAATATTCTAATTAATATAAAATCTGATTTATGATTTAAATTTTTTACTTCCATTTCTTGAGTATTGAAAGCGTCTTTATTGAATATATATGAATACGCTAAAGCAGGTCGTTTGGATTGCAATCTAAAAACTATATCACTTTTATTTATTGTTGTGGTTACTTTTTTGTAACTTTTTGCTATACCAAAAAGACCTTCTTTATCTATTGTATATGTTTCAAAATATATCTTTTCATTATCTACGCTAATATAAAAATCATTATTTTTAACAAATCTAAGTCTTTTTATTTGTCTAAGGTTTAAAAAGAATATAATAAAGAATATGCTACGAAGTATTGCTTCATCCATCCTTTTTATCCACCACAAATCCGACATTATTCGTTCTGGTCTATTATATAAAAAAATTAAATTATCTATACCAACATAAATTATGCGACATAAAATTAAAATTACGAAAATTTCACTAATAAATCTAATAAGCTCTAAACTATATAAATAATCGTTTTTTATTTTATAATCTTTTAAATTATCTATATTCAAATTTATCCTTTATATTTAATAAAACTAATTATAAAAATTACTAACATTTTTATAACTTGTTTTCATTTTAATTCTCCTTTTAATTTATTTAAATAATTTTGATAAACATCATTAGAGCAACTACCTCTTCTATAATAATTACCTAAACTAAGATAATAGTTATCAATAAATAACCTAGTAAAAGAATCATAAATTCTATTAAGATTAGGGCTAAGTTCTAAACTCAAATTATTTAAATTTGTTATTGCATAACTACAAGGTTTATAATAACCATAAATATCATAATTTATTAGTTTATCTTTGCTAAGTCTAGTTGGTAATTCTGAAGCTTCTTCTTCAAAAATTTTTTCATATTTTTTATAATTTTCATATAATTGCACTTCTTTATCAACTATTAAATTTACACTTTTAAAAAACTTACCATCTATCGTATAGTTTTGCTTTTTAATTGTGCTTAATAATAAGGTATTTGGTTTTTTAAGTTCTGTTACTTCGTGCTTTGGACTTTGCTGTAAATTAAAATGACTTATGAATAATATTCCGTGAAAAGCAATCATTAAAAATGAGAAAAAATAAAAGATAACTTTAATAAATTTTTGATTTTGTTTCATTATTAACTTATAAAACCACCAAATTAATAGTGAAAATATAATTGGTAGCAATAGTTGTAAAACTACAAACCACCCACCGGCATCTCTATCAATAAGCCCAATTCTTATAACCAAATAAAAAAATAAAATATATAAAGCTATTATAAATCTAGGATAGAGCTTTAATCCTATAAATAAAGTAAGAGTAAAAACAATAGGGTAAGTAATAAAACTTGCATATGGTATAGGAATTAAAATACTAATAATCCCACTAGCTAAATCATGTAAATTATCTAAAAAATATGTTAGATATATTAAAAACTCATTCATATCCTACCTTTAAAAATAAGATTAATTATAGCAAACAAAAAATTATTAATCTATTATTTATTGTCTTAATGCTTTAATTTATATAGTTAATGATTTGATAATTTATTTCATTTGGATATTCTCTTAAATAACACACTACTCCGTAATCTTTATCATTACAGCTTGTTATAAAATCTTTATAAATTATTTTATTATCACATAATGATGGATTGTTTCTAATAAAAACTTCGCAATCTCCTATAAATTTTCTAAGCAGATATTGTTTTGGTGGATTTGTGTAGCACTTGCATTGAATTAGCCTTATTTCACTATTTTTATACGCTATTAAATCTATGCCTTTGTCGTTTTTACCATTTACAAAACCATTTGGAAAAACCTTATAACCTATATTTTCATAGTATATTTTTATTTGATATTCGTAATTTTTGCCTTTTTTGATATTTTCTAATTTGATTTTATTTTGTGCGTTTTTTTCTTCACTTATTTTTAATTCATAAGACTGAATTAGTTTATCTTTTTCTAGCTTATAGTATCTATTTAATTCTTTTAATTTTTCTTCATAATCTTTTTCTTTTTCTAATATCAATTCTTGTGCTTTTTCAATGGCTATTTTATTAATATCTGAAGTTGTTAAAGTCTGTAATCGTTTTAACTCATCTTTGAGTTTTAATAATTCTTCTTCATATTTATAGTTTTTGTATAGCAAAATATTTTTATCAGTTTTTGTATCTTCGTAATCTTCTTTATCTATTTTTAATGTTTGAATTTCTTTATTTTTATCATTTATAAATTTTTCTGCCTTTTTTATAAATAAAACGAATATACCAAGTAATATGAAATAAAAAATAGTTATTATTAAGCCATAGTAATTATGTAAAAATTCTAAAATGCTAAATAACATACAATTACCATAGGAATTTCAAATGAAATTCCTAAAATCAATCTAAATCTTTAATGATTTCTTCATCACTTTTTACAACCATTCCAGAGCCGTGAATTACGCTCGGAATACAACTTGTGCAAATATCTACTGGCTTATTGTTTTTATGAGCTCTAATAAATACTGCGTGCTCGTCTTCGCTAGCTTTTAGACTACATACATTACAAATAATTTCATTGTTTAAAACCATAATAATCTCCTTAAAAATAAAATTAAATACTACAAAAAAATCAAAATATAAAAGTTATTTTTAATCAATTTAAAGGCTGTTTTAATCTTAATTCATTTTGAAATAATAAATGAGCTAGAAATATTACAAAAAATACAGGTAGAAAAAACCCAACATAAGGAATATTTGAAGCCAAATAAAATAAAAATACGCAAAAAATATATTTAAATTTAAAAGGTTTAAAACTTAAAAAATCATTTTTATTTAAAACACAACTAGCCACATCGTAAATTAAAAAATTAAAAAATAAATAAAACATTAAGCAAAACATTAAAAATGATGCTATGAAATTTAATATAGGAATTATGTGAAATAAAAGCACAAAAAATAAAAAAAATAAGAATTTCAATACGATTTTAAACAAAAGCCAAGTTATTTGAATTAACCCTATTTCATCTAATTTATTGTAATTATAATGCTTTAAATTGATTTCTCTAACTATCATTGGAGTTAAAAATGAAGTAATAACTAAAGCAAAAAATATAGATAAATATAAAGCTAAAAAACCGCCACCTGAAATAGTAATTATCATAATAAATATTTGTATGGCGTGTAGTATCATCGCACCTAAAAAAAAGTTAAAAGCTTCTTCGTTAAAATCTAAACTACTAACATAACTAAATGCAAGTGTTAATAAACTAATAAATATAATTGAGCTTATAATTAGTGGAAATAAAGAAAATGCTAAAAATCTAAATGTAAAAAAATCTTTTAGGCTAATAATGAAATTATTCATATTTATACCACTTAATTACTTGAGAAAATAATCCGTTTCCATTAAATCCTATTGGCATATTTTCAATACCTTTAATTTTTTTATTATAAGCTAAAAAATAATTGTAATTTACCAAAAATACATAAGAAGGGTTCATTTTAATCTGCTCTTGAAACTCTTTGTAATAATTCTCTTGCACTTGATTTATGGTATTTTTTGCTTGAGTTTTATTAATCTTATTTGTATTTAAAATAGTTGCAAAATTAATACTATCATATACTTCAATATCTACAATCTTACTAGCTTCATTATCATCATTGTTGGTTTGTAATACATCTGTTAATATTCCAAAATCTTTTAATTGCATAGCAAGATTTTCGGCTATACTTAAGTAGTCTTTATTGTTTTTATCTACATAAATTTCTAATTTTAAAGGTAAATCTAATTTTTTATAATAATTTGCTGTGCTTTCTTTATTAATATTTAATTCTATACTCTTTTTATCTTTATAAAATCCTAATTCATTTATAATTTTTCTAGCTTCTGCTCTATCACAACCATTATTATTTAGATTTAAAATATGTTTATTGATACTAAAATTTGGTAATTGATTTAAAATAGATTTGTTACAAATAATTAAAGAAATTGCATATCTTAATTTTCTATCATAAATTACTTTATTATTTAATTGTAATGCTATAGCGTGATCTGATTCTAAAGTCTTATATACTAAATCATCATCAATATTTTTTATATTTTTATAATTAATCAAGCCAACATCAATTATGTCATTATTTAAAGCATTTTTTATTTGAACTTCATTTTGATAAAACTTAAAAACTACCCCATCATTAAGTGCTTTAAAAATAGCATTAGGATTTTTCACTAAAACTATTTGTTCGTTGTTAAATTGCTTTAAATTATAAGTACCAAGACCAATAGCATCACTATTAAACCAACTTAAACCATATTTAATAAGAGCATTTTTTGACATAATTCCTAGCGTTAAAGAATTTAAAAAATCATTATCTGGATACTTCAATACAAATTCAACTTTATATTTATCAATTATATTTATTTGAGAAATATTATTATAAAATCTACTATAATTTGAATTAAAAAAGTGATTTATAATTATTTCATAAGTAGTTTTTACATCTTCTGAAGTAAATTCTCCAAAATCTATATTATTTTTTATAAAATGAAGACCTTTTTTTAATTCAAATTCGTATCTTAATTTATCATTACTTATTTTATATGAATTAGCTAGTGCAGGAATTAATTCTTTATTATTATTTTTATAAAACAAACCTAAATATAATAAATTTACTAAATCATCATTTGGATTATAAATTGGATTTATATTATTTGGTTGATTTTTCATAGCTACTTTAATTAAATCAGCAGATAAAAAATTAATTGAAAATACTAAAAATAATAATAAAAACTTTTTCATAAGTATCCTTAAAATAGCAAGTAAAAAACTTGCTATTTCGTGATTAGAAGTTAGCTTTAATTTGTGCTACCCAGTTTGCAATTCTTTCGTCTGTTAAATCTTCTTGATTGTCATTATCTAATGCAAGACCAACGAATTTACCATCAACTACTGCTTCTGAATCTTCAAAATCATAACCATCAGTTGAAACTGCTCCAACTAAATTTGCACCAGCTTCTTTTAATGCCGCAGCTAATTTACCCATACCGCCGCAGAAAGTATCAGAATAGCTTGAGCTATCTCCCATACCAAATACAGCTACTGTTTTACCAGCTAATTTTAGACCACTAAAATCAAATGAATCCCAATCATCTTGTAAGTCACCACTACCCCAAGTTGAAGTTCCGCAAACTAATTTATCAAAACCATTTAGTTTATCAGCATCAACATCAGCGATATTTAATAATTCAGCACCTAGTGCTTCTGCAATTTTTTCTGCTGCGCCTTCTGTATTTCCCATAGCACTTCCGAAAACTACTGCTACTGACATAATTATCTCCTTAATTTGATTTGCGACATAATTTTACCATTTGAAATTATTGTTAATCATTAACCAAATTCTTTTTACAAAAACCTTAATTATATTAATTTATAAATATAAGAATAAATTAATATCACTTATCAAAAATCCTTATTATTACTTCATAATAATTATTAAACTAAAAATATTATTAAAAAATTTTTATTATTTACTAAGTATATTTTATTTTAAAATAAAATTATTATTAAACTTATTTTTTAATTAGGAGGTTTTATGAAAACTAAAGATAGAAGAGACTTTTTAAAGTTTTCTGGCTTAGTGTATGGCTCTATTTTAATGCCTAATATTGCTTTATCTAATAGTATAGATATTGATGATATAAAATGGGATGAATATTATGATGCAATAGTAATTGGAAGTGGTTTTGCAGGAAGTGCAGCTATGCTAAGTCTTTTGGATAATGGTATTAAAAATGTTGTTATGATTGATAAAATGCCTTATTTAGGTGGCAACTCGGCTTATTCAGGTGGTTCAATGGCTGTTGCTGGCTCAAAATTACAAGCTAGAGATGGAATAGTTGATGATATTAATCTACACATACAAGATACATTAAAAAGTGGTAAGAATTTAAATGATTTAGAATTAGTAAATATTATGATAAATGATGGAGTAAAAACTCTTGATTGGCTTATAGATAATGGAGTTAATTTTAAGTGGGTTAGCAGAAGTGGTGGTCATAGCGTTCCACGCTCTCATTCAGCAGGTGCAGGTAGTTATATCACAAGACCATTACAAGAACAAATTCTTAATAGAGGCGGTAAGATTTTAACAAGAGTTATAATGGATGATATTTTATATGATAAAAATCATAAAGTTGTTGGAATTAAAGTAAGAGAAAAATATCAATTTAACTTTGAGCGTGGATATGAAGAAAAAAACAATGAAAGTGGAATTACTAAATATTATAGAACCTTTGGTGGTATTATCTTAGCTACTGGTGGTTGGGGAGCTGATTTAAAATTTAGACAAATATTTGACTCTAGTTTAAGAGATGATGTATTAACCACAAATCATTTAGGAGCTACTGGCTACACAGCACAAAAACTAATAAATGATAATGTTAAATTCATAGATATGCAATATATTCAAAGTATGCACGTAACAAGTCAAGATGAAGGCGGTTTTGGATTTGCTTATAGATGGATTACTAGGGCTTATGCTTATGGAATGATGGTAAATCCTAAAACAGGAAAAAGATTTGTAAATGAAATTACGGATAGAAAACAAGGTAGCGATGCAATATTAGCTATGAATGAAAAAGGTTTGAATCCACCTGTTTTAATTATGGATATAAATGGCACTAAAACGGTTGATATAGAAGATTTAAATAGGGGCTTATTGGTTGGTGCTGTAAAACAATTTGAAACAATGGATGAATTAATAGCTCATTATAATATCAATAAAGAGCCTTTCTTAGAGCAGTTAAAAAGATACAATGAATATGTTGAACTTGCTTCAAAAGATAAAAATTATAAAGACCCAGAATTTAATCGCAATTTTTCAGATTACAAAGGAAAGTATATAAAAATAGAACAAGCTCCATTTTTTGCTGCAAGACCTGGACCAAAAGTTCATCATTGTATGGGTGGAGTAAAAACCAATAAAGATTGTGAAGTATATGATAATGATATGCAATTAATTCAAGGTTTGTATGCGTGTGGAGAAATTACTGGCGGAAGACACGGATACAATAGATTGGGTTCTAATGCGGTTTTAGATTGCTTAGTTTATGGAAAAAGAGCTGGAAATACTCTAGCAAAAAATTATAATTTATTAAGGGGTTAGCAATGAGATTTATTAGTATTATATGTTTATTTGCCTGTTTTTTATTTGCAAATGAAAATGTATTAAAGGATTCGTTAGGAAAGGTAAATGTAGATTTTAGTGAAAAAGCCTATGAAGTTAAAGGAATTCATAAAAAATTAAATCTTAAGTGTAATGATTGCCACCTAGAAGCACAAGCAAAAGATTATTCATCAGCTATGCTAAATAGTTGTATAAAATGCCACGGGGATTATTCAAAACTAGCAGAATATACTGCAGGTTACGGACATAATAATAATGTTCATCAAAGCCCACATTATGATAAATTAGACTGCGATAATTGTCATAAAACTCATAAACCATCTGTTAATATGTGTGCTAGATGCCATAGCCAAGAAATCTTAAAAAATTTAAAAGTAAAATAAAGGAGAATACATGAAAAATAAAATAGCTTTTACTTGTATGATAGTAATCATAACTCTTGTTTTAGTATTCTTAGGAGAAAAAATTGTTCATGTAACAGGCAAATATCCGTTTTGTGGGAGTTGCCATTCTTGGGATGGACCTATAGCAATCACAAATGTTAATGATGATATACACGGGGCTAAAAATCCTAAAGGAGTAGTAGTTAATTGTGCTGATTGTCATTTACCACACGATAATTTGGCAAAATACTTATTAACTAAAGCTAAAAACGGAATAGCAGAAGGCTTTACAACTTTAACAAAAGACCCAACTAAAAAAGATTGGTTAGCAAATAGAGAACACGCTAGAAAAAATTATACTTTTGATAGCTCTTGTCTAAAATGCCACGAAAATGCTTTCGTAAAAGATAATGAAAGCACATTACCAATCCATCTTACTTATCTAAGCTTTAAAGGTAGTGCTGATGAGATGAAATGCACCGATTGTCATAAACATGTAGGGCATAAAGATTTAGCACAAACTTTATATGATTTAAAGGACACAACTCCACATAGTTGGGAAGATTGGGAAAAACAAAGAGCTAAGCAATAAGCTTAGCTAATAGAATTTAGAATTAATTCTAAATTCTATAAATTCTTTTTCAAACTTAACTCAAATTCTTTTTCAAACTTAACTCAAATTCTTTTTCAAACTTAACTCAAATTCTTTTTCAAACTTAACTCAAATTCTTTTTCAAACTTAACTCAAATTCTTTTTCAAACTTAACTCAAATTCTTTTTCAAACTTAACTCAAATTCTTTTTCAAACTTAACTCAAATTCTTTTTCAAACTTAACTCAAATACTTTTTTAAACTTAACTCAAATTCTTTTTCAAACTTAACTCAAATTCTTTTTCAAACTTAACTCAAATACTTTTTTAAACTTATTGATTTTAAAGTTCCATTTGATTTACTTCACGCCAAGCTTCAAGTAAACCATTAGCAACTTTCATAACTTCATCTAATTTAGCAGTGTCACTATCAATTATTACCTTACTAAGTGTGCTAATTTGATGAGAATAAAGCCCTTGTAAATAATAACTAACATCGCCTTGACTAAAGTCTAAATAATTTAATAGCTCAACAAAAATTGCTGTGGCTTTTTTAATATTTTTACATTTGGCTTCTATATCGTTTTTTTCTATGGCTTTTTTGGCACGAGAGCAAAACCTAAGTATGCCCTCGTATAAAAGCTCAATCATTTTCTCATTACTCTCAATTGAAATATTGTTATGAGAATAACTCGCATAAGCATTACTTACCATTTATATTCCTTATTTATTAGCAAATGCTGCATTTGTTAAAGCTGTAATCGTTTGGCTTTGATTATCAAGCTTATTTAAAATAACATCATACATACTTAGTCTAGTAGCTAAAATCTCATATCTTTTCTCAATTTCTTCATTGGTTTTTTTGATTTCTTCATTTAGCTTTTTAACATCATCTTCTAAATTTTTATTATATTTAGTAAGAGTTCCATCAGTGCCTACCATACTATCTAAAGTATCTTTAAATGTTCTAAACACTCCTGTTTGCTCTGTTTTAATAGTTCTTATTGTTTTTTCTTCTAAACCAAGTTGTAATAACTTCTCGCTAGAACCACCTATTTCAAGTGCATTTTTTCCATCACTTGTAATAATAATATTATTTTCTTTACCTAATTTAGCCGTTACACCATCTATTTTCGCATCATTAATAGCTTCAATTAATTTATTTATATACTCTTCTTGAGTTACTTTGCTATCTTGTTCATTTAACTTATCTAGGAATTCTTTTTTAAAGGTAATTTCCTTACCATTTATCTTCAAATCCCCTTCAGCTAAAGCTACTTTTTGACTAATTGTCTTACTTGTAGTGCTTAATTCTTGGTATTTTACGCTACCTTGTAAGAAATTTTTAATTCCTTCGCTATTTTTCTTATAAGCTTCTTCAAATTTTGATTTTTTAAAAGTTAAAATTCCTTTTTCATTAAGCTCAAACCCCATACCAGATAAACTAATTCCATTTGAATCAGTCTTAGTAATCATTGATGATAACATTGTTTTTAGCTTACTTACTTCGCTAATTCCTTGCAAACTTCCTGCTGTTTTTTTCTCTTTATCAAAACCTGTTGAGGTAGCAAGAGAATTAACTATAGAATTATAATTCGTTGTAAAAGTAGTTAAATGCTCTGTTAAAGAATCTAAATCATCGCTTACTTTAAAGTTGGTAATACCTTCTTTTTTAAGAGAAATTTTTGCTCCAATTATTAAATCATCAATGGTATTTGTGCTTCTGCTAATCTCAATACCTTCATAAATAAACTTAGCATCTTGCGCTGTTTGAACATGGTTTGATTTTGCATCAATTCCATCATATTTAGTTTGAGCAGCTTTTACATCTAATTCATTTATAAAATAATTCTCCCTAGAAGTTTCAAAAAATTCTTGAATTCCTTTCTTTTGTTCTTCTGTTAAACTATCAAAATTAGTAGTTTTATTTATACTAACTGCTTTTGTTTGGTTAGTAGCACTATCTTTGTATGAAATATTTAATTCTTCTCCGGTATTTTTAATATATTCAACCCAGTTTTTTGTTTGTTGAGCCATATCGTTTTTATCTTTAAATTCAGCAAAAACTGCTTTTCTCTCATCAGCACTTAGTTTAGATAAATCTGTATCTTTATTAATAGTAAATTCAATATCCTTCTCAACAATTTTATCACCACCATTTGGGTCATTTACAAAAGCTTTATATGTTAATTTTTTTTCACTACTTAATTCAGAAACTTGTTTTTGAATATTTTCTAAGTATCCACTACCACCTAAAATAACTTTAGATGCGTCTAATTGCTCGTTAGCTTTTTTAAGCTCTGTTTTAGCGGCACTAGCATTTGCAGCGTCTAATAAACCAAGCTTTTTAAGAACTGCTTTTGAAAACTCTGCTGTATTAGGGTCGTCAAGTTTAAAAGCACTTCCAAATACTATTTCATTATCAACTCCTGCTTCTTTACTTGTAATCATAAGCCTATAATTATCATGACCTGTATCTAAAACCTTAGTGCTTACAAAATCGCTTAATTTTTTATTATTTTCATTTGTAGCTGATAGAATTTTGTCATTTAAAGTTTGTAAAGAATCCCCTGAATTTACCTTAATAGTAAATGTTTGTTTATTTACAGTGATTTTAAACTCTGCTTCTTTTAGCATTTCTTTTTGACCATCACTTTTAATAATACCAACATCGTTAAATATGCCATAAGTTTCGCTAGAAAAAGAATTAGTCTGATAAGCGTCTTTTGTAGCAAGTTGCTTAACATTAATATCAAAATCACTTACTTTAACACCCTTAGTAGTAGTCATACTAGCACTCTCACCTGTAGCATCTACTTTACTTTTAGAAAATGCTTCTCCTTCTACTAAAGAAGATATATCACCTTTAAAACTGCCTAAAAGTGTTGTTAAATCTGTTAAATCCTTTTGCTTTGCTTGTGTATCAGATAGTTTTTTATTAGGTATTGCTAATAAAGATTTTTGCTCGTTTGCTTTTAAAGCGTCATATTTTTCTTTAAATTGAAATTTATTAGCTCCTGCTATTAATCCTAAACCTGTTCCCATATTTAACTCCTTTTAAATTCTTTAAAGCAATTAACTCTTTTTATCAAAAATAATTCCTATTGCTTCTTTCATACTTTCGCTAAGCTTAATTACTTCTTCATTTGGAATTTTACGAATAATTTGACCTGATTTTGTAGCGATTACATCTACATACATTTGATTGATTTTATCGTTATAACCAAATCTTACATCAGTTTGTAACTCTTCCATATTTTCATTTAATTTTTTAATAGATTCATCAAGCTTTTCTTTTGTTATTTCCTTGTTTATTTCTTCATTTTTTTGCTTACCTGAATTTGTTTCAATATGAGTTTGTTCAACTGGGCGCATTTTAGTTGTTTCTGCACTTGCTTTTAGTTGAGTATCATATTGAGAACTCGCTGCTTTAAAAATCTCCATTACTATCTCCTTTTAATAAGCTTTTTTCTAAATCGGCTAAAGTTTAAAAAACTTCATAGCTTTTGAAAAATTTTTCATCATTTTCTAATAATTTTAAATCTATTAATTTATTTATTACATCTTTATTGCAATCAGTTGTGCTAGGCCATTCGCTTAAATAGCCATCTATTTCGCCTTTTGAATACGCTGCAACCAAAATCCCATTATCATCTATTTTAATATCAGTGCTAGGGTCGTAATTATTAAACGCTCTCCAAATTAACATATAAGGATTATTTAAATTAACTCCTTTGTCAAATAAAACAACAATCCCACCTAAGTTATTTTTACAAGCATTATAAATAGTGTCTAAATTATGCTTTCTATCTAAGCTTATACAAGTAATTTGTGTTTTTGCTTCAGGATAGAAAATGTTGTATTCGTATAAACCAAATTCTTTTAAATCATCTAATAAATTTTTAAGATTTGGTTTAAAACTTGTTTTATCCATTTCTTGTTTTTCTACTTTAAAGGTATGAGCTTTATAAGTAGATTTTGAAGTAGCGTCAAGCCCTAACTTACCACCCATACCTAATTTAGTGCTAGAATGATCTAGTTCATCGCATAATCCATAACTTAATAATAATTTTTTAGGAGAGAAATTATTTAAAATATATTCTGTAATTTTAGGATAATCATTCAAACTAGGTGCATTCTCATCTACAAAAATAGCATTTTTTACAAAACTCATCTGCCCTACTCCCCAAAATGCGTGCATATTAGCTAATGCTAAGCCATCATAATTGCTTTTTACTTTAGCTAAGATTAGATTATGAAAAACACCATTTTCAGGCATACAATAATCAATCAAATCAGGGCAAGTTGTCTTAAGTAATGGTAAAAATATTCTCTCTGTTCCATACCCCATCCATTTATCTTCAAGTGGTGGTTTACCAACTACGGTTGCATTATAAATTGGCTCATTTTTGCCTGTAATTTTTGTAATTTTCATAACAGGAAAATTACCTTGTGGAGTATAAAATCCCGTATGATCGCCAAATGGACCTTCAATAGCAAAATGATTTACATCAATTTCGCCTTCTATTACAAAATCACTATTACTTGGAACATACAAATCATTAGTATCACATTTAACTAATTTTGCTCCTTGTTTTTTAATAAATCCATAAAGCATTAATTCAAATATACCTTTAGGCAATGGTGCTTGAGCGCAAAATATATGAAGTGGGTCATCGCCTATTGCAATAGCTATTGGCATTTTTTTATTTGCGGCTTTATATTCGTAAAAGAAATTATTAGCATCTTTATGAAGTTGAAAGTGCATTATCAAATGCCCTTCATCTAATACTTGCAAACGATACATTCCTAAATTATTTTGCTTACCATCAAGACTTTTGGTATAAACCTGACCCATTGTAATAAATGCACCTGCATCTTTTTCCCAAGTTTTAAGGATTGGAATTTGATTTAGAGAATATGTTTTTTGCTTACAAGGTGCGTTTTTGTTTATTTCTCTTTTTGGAGCTATATTTTTTAAAGAAAATAATTTATTTGCAAGGTTTAATTTAGCACCAAATGTAGGTGGAATATGTAGCTTTAATAAGCTCTCAATCTCATCTGCAATCTCATCAGGATTTTTACCTAAAACCAAATTAAGTGCTTTGCTATTTGCAAAAACATTCATAATAATTGGCATATCATAATTTATATTGCCTTTTTTTGGATTTGTAAATAACAAAACTTTTGAATCACTCTTTTTAGCTTCTAAATAAGCTAAATGAGCGATTTCTAACTCAACATCTAAAGGTGTATTTATAATCTTTAAAAGATTTTCTTTTTTTAATTTTTCTATATAATTTTTCATAGCATTTCTTTTAATAATTCTTCATTTTCAGCTAGAATTTCTAAAGCTCCGTGCTTTATAAATTCCTTTGCTAAAACTACCCCAAAATCATTTGCATTTGCTTGATTAATCTTTCTTTGCATTTTTATAATTTTACTAGCATCAATTAAGCCAATAATCGCATTTACGCAAATAATCTCATCATCAATAAAAGCTGCATTAATTCCTATTGGAGCACCACAACCGCCGTTTAAAGTAGCAGTAAAATCACGCTCAATTTTGCATAATAATGCTGTTTTAGGGCAATTTAATTTAGATACAAGATTTAACACCTTTTCATCATTAATACTCTCAATCGCAACAGCACCTTGACCTGCTGAAGGTATCATAATTTTTGTATCTAAAATCTCATAATTTAACTCATCTAAAAGATTTAATCTCTTAAGTCCTGCATAAGCTAAAACTATCGCATCAAATTCGCCATCTTTTAATTTTTTAAGTCTAGTTTGTAGATTTCCCCTTAATGAATGAATAGAAAAATCATCTCTAATTAATCTTAATTGCATTTGGCGGCGAAGACTTGTTGTGCCGATTTTTGCACCTTGTTTTAGTTCATTTAATGATTTTTCATTTCCACGAAAAACCACAACATCATTAGGAATTTCTCTTTTGCAAATACTAGCAAGTTTAAAATCATACGCCAAACTTGCCCCAACATCTTTTAAAGAATGAACGCTAATTTGTGCAAGCCCATCGTGCATTGCATTTTCTAATTCTTTAATAAACAAATTCTTCCCACCAATTTTTGCTAAAGGAGTATCTAAAATAACATCTCCTTTAGTGCTAAGCTCTAATAATTCTATATTTAAACTAGGCTCAATTTCTTGTAATTTTGCCTTTACAAATTCGCTTTGCCATAAAGCAAGTAATGATTTTCTAGTAGCTATTTTCATATTTTTCCTTTAAGATTGTTGTTTTATTCTGCAAACTAATGCTTCTTGTAAAAGTGTTCTTGCAACCACTTTTTCTTCTTTTACCATTTTGATATTGTCACCTAAATCTTCAAATATTTTATATTCATCTTTATTTATTCTAATTATTACATTAGCATTTGGGTCATAATCAAGTATTTTTTTACTAACTACTTCTAAGACTTGTTCGTTTGAAATAGTAACAATTACTGCTGCACTTGTTTTAATACTAGCATTATCAAAACTTGTATTTTGCTCTGCACTAGCATAAAAAACATTTTCTCCCCTACTTTGTCCAAGCTCAACTAAACTCATATCATTTTCTAGCACGATATAAGGAATACCTTGAGTTTTTAATCTTAGCACAACTTCTTGACCAAGTGAGCCATATCCAAATATTACAAAATGTCCGCTCATTGATTCAATCTTAGGAGCTACGGTAATTATCTCATCATTAGTAATACTTGCAAGAGATTTTATATTTTTTAAAATAAAAGGAGATAAAACCATACTTAAAATTACTGATAAAGTAAGCATTTGAGCTGTATTTGTATCTAGCATTTTATTTGCAACCAATAAAGTAAATATTGCTAAAGCAAATTCTCCAATTTGACTAACGCTTAATGCAGTTTTTAACGAATCACTTTTAGTACTTTTAAGACTTAATAATAAAAATATACATAAAGTCTTAATTAGCATAATACCAATTGTAAGTGCAATTATTATATACCAATACTGAATGATAATATTTATATTAATTTGAAGCCCAACGGTTATGAAGAAAAATCCTAATAACAAATCTCTAAATGGGATTAAGTCAGCTTCTATTTGGTGTTTAAATTCAGTTTCTGCTATCATCATTCCTGCAATAAATGCACCAAGTGAATATGAAAACCCAAAAAATGAAGCTAAAAACGAAGCACCAACGACAGTGAAAAGTATCGTTGCTATGAATATTTCTTGAGAATTTGTTTTTAATACAAAATAAAGCACCCTGCTATAAATATATTTTCCAATTAAAAATAATAACAAAAGCACAATAAAAGCTGATATTAAAGTCTTAACAACTAAAGTGCTAATTGCAACTCCATCTTGATTGAAAATATCAATCATCAATAATAGTGGAATTACTGCAATATCTTGAAATAATAATATTCCTAAAGCTTTTCTTCCATATCGCTGATTTATGTCTTGATTTTCATTTAGTATTTTTAGAACTATTGCAGTTGATGAAAGTGAAATTGTAAAGCCAATAATTAAAGCAATATCATCAGCTATATTAAATGCGTGGTGCAAAATTACTGCAAACACAATTCCACATATTCCCATCTGTAAAGCACCATTTATAAATACATCGGTTTTCATAGTTAAAAGGTGTTTGATAGAGAACTCAAGTCCTATGGTAAACATTAAAAATACTATTCCAAATTCTGCAATGTGGCTTAATTGTTCTGAAGTAGTTACAAAAAATACTTCTTCAATAATAAAGCCAGTTGCAATATAACCAATAATTGTTGGTATGCTAAATTTTTTAAGCACTACATTTAAAATAATCGCAATAGCACTTGTAATTAAAAATATTTCTAAAAATTCTTGCATTAGCTACTACCTTTATCATCATAAAATATCACATCGTATTTTTGATTTTGTTTAATTAAGGCGTTTTTCTTAGGCTTTTCTTTTAAACCACTTAGCATTTCTTCATAATCTGCTATTTGACTTTTAAGCTCTAAAATAATGCTAACTCCAGCTAAATTTACCCCCAAATCCCTTGTAAATCTTAAGATTAATTTAATTCTATCCACATCTCTTTGCGAATACATTCTAACCTTTCCACAGGTTCTATTAGGCTCAATCAAGCCTTCTCTTTCATATTGTCTTAGAGTTTGTGGATGAATATTTAATTGCTTTGATACTACAGAAATTAAAAATACCGGTTCATCATAGTGCATATTTCCTCCTTTTTATAAATAATCTTTTAAAGCTTTAACCAACTTATCATCAAGCGTATTAATATCAGGTAAAACCACCTTAGCTCTTAAGAATAAATCCCCTTGATTTTTAGAATATGAATTATAAATTCCCCTACCTTTAACACGGATTAATCCACCATTTTTTACATTTTCTTTTAAAGTTACTTTTAAGCCTTGCTCTTTTGGAGTATCAAACTCAACTTTACCACCAAATAAAGCTATTTTTAAAGGAATTTCAAGTTCTTTTGTCAAGTCATCTCCATCACGCTCATACTCTTTTGAATGCTCTATTTTAATAGTTGCTTTTAATGTTAGATTGTCTTTTTGCATAGTTATTTCTTGATTATTTAATACGCCTGATTTAATCTCTACATCAAAACTAACTCCCCTTACATTAATACTTCTAGTAGTTCCTAAAACAGATTCTAAAAAGCTTATTTTTAACTCAACTTGAGCTGGTTTATTATAAGACCTACTTTGCCCTGCTCCAAAACCAAAATGAGAAAATATATCCTCAAATCCACCACTAAAACCGCTTGAATTAAAATTAAAGCCATCAAATCCACCAAAAGAAGGATTATCATAAGCTCTTCTTTTATCTTCATCGCTTAACACTTCGTAAGCTTCGGTAATTTCTTTAAATTTTTCTTCAGCACCCTTATCTTTATTCACATCAGGATGATATTTTCTAGCTAAACTTCTATATGCTTTTTTTATTGTGTCAGTACTTGCGTCTTTTTTAACGCCTAATATATCGTAATAATTCTTCATCTTTTAATCCTATAATAATAAAAATTTTTGAGTAATATTAGCTAGTTAAGCTTAATAGAGTTTAACCACTTACTATCAACTCTTAAATTATACTTAAAGGAGTAAAAATGCAAAAATGTATATTAGTAATTACCGATGGTATCGGATTAAACGATAGATTAGAATACAATTCTTTTTATCACGCAAAAAAACCAAATTATGATTTTTTAAACCAAAATGCAAAATTTTCAAGACTTAAAACAAGTGGCAATGCAGTAGGTCTTCCAGATGGTCAAATGGGAAATAGTGAAGTAGGACATATGAGTATTGGAAGTGGTAGAATTATTTATCAAAACCTAGTTAGAATTGATAACGCTATTAAGGATAAAAGCTTAGAAAATATTAGTATTTTAAAAGACTTTTTGAAAAAATATAAAAATATTCATATAATAGGTTTATATAGCGATGGTGGAGTGCATTCAAGTTATATTCACTTTAACGAAATTGCTAAAATTGCAAGCGTTAATAATAATATTTTTATGCACTTAATAAGTGATGGAAGAGATGTTAAACCAAATTCTTTTAAAGATTTTATAAAAAATAATCCAAGTTTTATAACTCCAAGCAGTATTTCAGGTAGATTTTATGCTATGGATAGGGATAATAACTTAGATAGAACAAATGAATATATAAATATGCTTTTTAGTAAAGCAAATAAAAGTGATTTAGAACAATACATAAACGATAATTATGAGAATAAAATTTATGATGAGTTTTTTAAGCCACTTAATCTTGGTTTTGATGGCATTGGTAAAAATGATGGAGTTATTATCATTAATTATAGAAGCGATAGAGCAAGGCAAATTGCAAGTGAGCTTAAAAATCGTTTAAGTAAAAATCAAGTTTTATGTATGTGTGAATATGATGAAAAACTTGACTTAGGCGTGATTTTTCCAAAAATTGATATTAAAAATACCTTAGCTGAAGTCTTAAGCAAAAATAATTTAAGGCAATTTCACACAGCAGAAACAGAAAAATATGCCCATGTTAGCTTTTTCTTTAATGGCGGGGTAGAGAAAGAATTTCTTAATGAAAAGCGTGTATTAATCCCAAGCCCAAAAGTAAAAAGCTATGATGAATTACCGCAAATGAGTGCTTATTTAGTGTGTAATGAAGTAATTAAGGCTATGAATGATGGTTTTGATTTTATCGTAGTTAATTTTGCAAATGGCGATATGGTAGGTCATACAGGAAATTATGAAGCTTGTATTAAAGCAGTTGAGTGCGTTGATGAATGCTTAGGCAAAATCATTAAAGCTTGTAAAGAAAATAATTATGCTATGCTCTTAACTTCAGATCATGGAAACTGCGAAGATATGAAAGATTTAAATGGCAATATTTTAACCAATCATACAACTTATGATGTTGGTTGCTGGCTTTATAATTATCATAAAGATAGTAATTTAAAAGATGGCTCATTAGCAAATATTGCTGCTAGCGTGCTAAAAATACTAAATTTAAATAAGCCTAGCGAAATGGAAGAAGCTTTATTTTAAATCTTTATTCCTAGTTCAAATTCTTTAAAAAATTAATGGAATTTGAATTAGGATTTTAATAAATTTGAATATATTTTATTATTATCATTTTTTAATCATCATAAACTATATCTGATAAAACTGCATATTTTAACAATTCATTATAACTTGTTTTCATTTTAATTCTCCTTTTAATTTATTTAAATAATTTTGATAAACATCATTAGAACAACTACCTCTATTATTATCGTAATTACCTAATTTAAGATAATAATTATCAACAAATAACCTAGCAAAGGAATTAGAAATTCTATCAAAATCAGGATGCTCTGGGATTTTTAGTCCTCTAAAAGACATATATGATTTTGCGTAACTACAAGGCACAAAATAACCATAAATATCATAATTTATTAGCTTATCTTTACTAAGTCTAGTTGGTAATTCTGAAGCTTCTTCTTCAAAACTTTTTTCATAATAATCTTCATATAATTGCACTTCTTTATCAACTATTAAATTTACACTTTTAAAAAATTTTCCATCTATCGTATAGTTTTCTTTTTTAATTGTGCTTAATAATAAGGTATTTGGTTTTTTAAGTTCTGTTACTTCGTGCTTTGGACTTTGCTGTAAATTAAAATAATTTACCAAAAATACACTATAAAAACTAATCATTAAAAATGAGAAAAAATAGAATATACCTTTAATAAATTTTTGATTTTGTCTCATTATAAATTCATAAATTGATTTAATAGGATAATACAATATAAAAGGGAAAATTATTTGAAAAAACAATATTGCTCCAACAGAATCATGGTTGCTAATTTCAACACTAAAATCTAAATAAAAAAATACAACATATAAAACTTTTATAAATCTAGGATAGAGCTTTAATCCTATAAAAAATGTAAGGGCAAAAAGCATAGGATAGGTAATAAACAATGGCACATAAATTATAGGAATTAAAATACTAATAATCCCACCAGCTAAGTCATGTAAATTATCTAAAAAATACGCTAGATATATTAAAAACTCATTCATATCTTACCTTTAAAAATAATTATTAAAATTATGTTACTTTTCGTAATAAATAATATTAAAAAATATTTTTTAATTTAATTTAAAATCACTAATTCAAATTCTTTTAAAATATAGATAGCAAAAGTTTAATTAATATAATCACCAAAATCTCTTTTGCTAAAATCAAACATTTATTATCTTTTCACTTAAAATCTTTTCAATTTTCTTTTGTTGTTTTGTTATGTATTTTTCGCCTAATGGTTGCGCTTCTTCTCTATGCTCTATTTCGTAAGCTCCTTTGCTTATTGCAGAATGTTTTAATCTATATTCAGTGTATAAAAAATAAACAGATAAATCATCAATAAAAGGCAATGAAACCAGCTTGGTTTTAGTTTGATATATTGTGTAAGTTTTTAAGTTTTTACCATTTAAGAAAAATAATATTAAATAACTTGATAAAATATTTAATATTGCAAAAAACATAACTATAGGAAAGAAAATTATTCTAGCTACCCTATAGTCTAATCTATAATTTAAGCTTTTATTTTCTATTTCTTTAGTATTGTAAGTATCTTTATCAAATATATGAGAATACGCTAAAGCAGGTCGCTTTGTTTGCAATCTAAAAACTATATCGCTTTTATTTATTGTTTCGCCTACTTTTTTGTAGCTTTTAGCAATATCAAAAAGACCTTCTTTATCTACTGTATATGTTTCAAAATATATTTTTTCTTTATCTACGCTAATGTAAAAATCATTGTTTTTAACAAATCTAAGCCTTTTAATATGATTTGTCTTTATGAATAAAAAAATAAAAAATATACCGACAATTATTGTAGCTTCGCCTCTTCCTCTTAATCTAATCTCAGTCATTTCTGTATGAGAAGCTTCTGGTAGTTTATCTAAATTGTAAGCTATAAAACAAATTGTGCAAATTAATAATAAAAAAGCAACAATATCATTAAATAATCTAATAAGCTCTAAGCTATATAAATAATCGTTTTTTATTTTATAATCTTTTAAATTGTCTATATTCAAATTAATCCTTTGTTTTTAATAAGATTAATTATATGAAATAAAAATAAAAATCCATAAAATTATTAATATATGTTACTTTTTATAATAAATAATATTAAAAAATATTTTTTATTTAATTTCAAATTCCTAATTTAAATTCTTTTAAAAGATAAAAAATAAAAATTTATAATAAGGTTAATTAGTGGTATAAAATATTTTAGAATTTAATAATCTTCATTTAGCATTTACAACTCCTTTTTTATTTTTATTAATTTCATCAATCTCTGCTTGTATTTTTTTTCTTAATTCTTTTTCATTAGGGCAGGAATTTTCTAAAACTCCTAATATTTCTAAACTTGTTCCAGATAAAGAACTAGAATAATTTTTTGTAGTTTTTACATAATCAATAATTTTTTGAAAATTATCGTATATTTCAAATATATCTTTTTTATAACATAAATCTTGTGGGATTATTGCTGGTTCAATCATTTTTCCATTTTCATCACCTTGTAAATTTAAATATATGTCTTTAGCATGAAGCATAATCACTGTATTTATATATATATAATAAAAATATTCCTTTGACTTTTGTGAATCAAAATATCTTCTATAAGCCATGTCTAAATGCTTATATATTTCATCATGTTTATTTGATTCTTCTTTTAAATAATATATAAATCTATCAATATCTAAATCTGTATATATTAAAACAAGCCTTAACATGGTTGCAAAGCGATTTTGGTTTAGTTCAATATTATCAAAATAATTTTTTCCATATGGTAAGCGTTCGATCATTGAATAAATCTCATTAAAAAATTCATCTTTATAAGTATTTGTAACATACTTAGCATACGATAAATCATCACTTTTAAAAAACATATTTCTATTTAAAATCATCCACCATAAAATGTCTTCTATGCTATCTTTTGGTAAAAGCTCTTTACCTTCTTTAAATTTATCATTCATTTGATTTATAAGAAATATCATTATAAAATTATCATAATTCAAATATTTATGTAATGATTCAATAATAATTCTATATTCCATTGCATTTGCAAATTTAGCAGAAGCTTCTGGATTTTTGCTATATTGTATGTCAAAAGTTTCTTTTTGAACTTCGCTTATAATTGCATAAAAACTTCCTATAATAAGAAAAATTATAGTAAAGATAAAAGCTATTACTTTTTTTAAAATGATTTTTAAATATTTTGTTTGATTTACTTGCATACTCAACCTTAATAAAAAACAAGATTAATTATATCAAATATAAATTTAAAAATAATTATTAAATTTATCTTGTGTTTTATGTTAAATACTTTGAAAATATCTTAAATTCCTAAATTAAATTCTTTTAAAAGATAAAAAATAAAAAATTATAATAAGGTTAATTAGTGGTGTGAAATATTTTAGAATTTAAATTAGGATTTTAATATATTAATTTAGTCCTTAAATTTTGTAAATTACTAAAATTATTTAAAACTACACATTCATTAGTTGCTTATGATTTTATATAAAATAAAAAGGAAAAACTTTATTAATTTAAGTTTTTCCAAATTAATCAATCATCAGTTAAAGCAACTGCAGGGATTAGCTTACTAGCTTGTTTAGCAGGAAAATATCCAAAAAATAAGCCAACTAAAGTGCTACTTAAAAACCCTAACATAATAGCATCAAAATCAACTATCATTTTAATAGGAGCGTCAAGTAAATTAATGCCATAAACAAGCATTAAAGCAATCATTACACCAATACTAGCAGCTACGCTACAAAGCACAACCGATTCAATCAAAAATCCCGTGCTAATATAAGATGGACTTGCTCCGATCGCAAGTTTTACCCCTATTTCTTTCGTTCGCTCTTTTACAACGACAAGCATAATATTCATAACACCAATTCCGCCAACAATCATAGCAATAAACGCAATGCCAAAAATCATTAAACTAAGTGTATTTGTAGTGCTTTCTATACTTTTTTTAATAGCGTCTTGATTAAAGGTCAAAATTGAATTAGCACCCTTTTTAATCTCTAAAATCTGTTTAATACTATTATCAGCTAATTCACTATTTACATCATCTTTAAGCAATACGACAATACGCCTAATATGTTTATTACCATCAAATTTATTGCTAATTGTGCTATTTGGAACATAAACTCTAATATCAAAACCATCTCGCTCATTTTTATCTTTTTTAAGAACTCCAATTACTCTTAATGGCTGACCTTTTAGATATATTATTTTATTTAATGGACTTTCTATTTTAAATAAAGTTTTAGCTAAATTCTCACTAATTACACATACATTCTTAGCGTCTTGTTCTTCTTGCTCGGTAAAAAATCTACCTTCTTTCATCTCCTTAGCACTAATTTGTAAAAAATTCGCAAAAACTCCTGTAGCATCAGTATCTACTTCGTTTTTTAAATAAGTAATATAAGCACCACTTAAACCACTCTCAACCCCAACTTCTTTTACAAAATCAAGCCTTTTAATAAGCTCTAAATCTTGGTATGTTAAATCCTTAATCCTACCTGCATTTCTATCTCCAAATCTTGAGCCTTTATGAACTATAATTGTATTTGTCCCAAGTGATTTTATCTCTTCTAAAATATCAGCTTTCCCACCATTTCCTAAAGCTATCGTTGAAATTACTGAAGCAGTAGCGATTATAAGCCCTAGCATAGTAAGAAATGACCTTAATTTATTTGTGATTAGATTATTTAATGCAAGTTTTACATTTTGAGAAAAAAAGCTAAAACTAGCTATAAATCTATCTTTAAAATTAGCTTTATTTAAATTATCTTCATTTAAATTGCTTGTTTTAAATTCTTTAACATTTTCATCACTAATGATAACTCCATCTTTCATTTTGATAATTCTAGTTGCGTATTTACATAAACTCTCATCGTGAGTTACTAAAATAACCCCAACTCCGTTTTCATTTAGCTCTTTTAGAATTTGCATAAGCTTTATTCCATTTGCACTATCAAGCGCTCCTGTTGGCTCATCTGCTAATATAAAATTTGCATCATTTATAAGTGCTCTTGCCACACTTACACGCTGTTGCTGACCACCACTTAAATGTGCTGCTTTTTTATGAGTATGTTCGCTAAGTTCTAATTTTTCTAATAATTTTTTAGCTTTTTGAATGCTAGTTTGTTTGTTTTTCTTAGCATATAAAGCTCCCATTATTACATTTTCTAATACACTTTGTAAGGGCATTAAATTGTATCTTTGAAATATAAAACCTAAATTATCTCTTCTAAAGGCTGATTTTTCTTCACTATTTAAAGAATACAAATTCTTATCATAAAATATATATTCTCCGCTACTTGGCTCATCAATTAAGCCTATCATATTAAGCAATGTGCTTTTTCCTGAACCACTTTTGCCTAATAATATTACAAACTCGCCTTTTTTTATCTCAATATTTATATCTTTTAATACTTGAGTTGAGCCGTAAAATTTATTTAGATTGCTTATCTTTATCATTAGTTATTACCACTTCATCATCATCATTTAAGCCACTTGTAATTTCTATATTAAAATTATCGCTCTTACCTAAGGTTATATATGCTTTTTTATAGCCTATCTCGCTATTATCTTTAATATTTACAAAATAGCCTTTATTGTCTTTATTAATATAATTAATAGGTAAAGTTAAAGCATTTACTACCTTATCAATTTCTATGGTATTTTGAACATCTATTCCTATTTTTAATTCAGGGTTATTATTTACAAAATATCTAGCATAATAATAAACAGCCCCACTTGAAGTAGCGTTATCAATAACACTAACATCAGCACTATCAATACTATTTATACTAGCTTCTTTAGTACTAGCTCCATCACTTAATGGAGTATATGTGATTTTTTGCCCTACTTTTAATAAGCTAACATCATTTTGTGCTATTTGCATTCTTACTTCCATCTCATCTAAATTAGCTAATTTAATTAGTGTTGGTGAGCTTTGCTTTGAGTTAATTGTCTGACCTAAACTAGCATAAACACCTATTACGCTACCATCAATAGGAGCTTTTACTATTGTTTCATCTAAGCTTTCTTGCATAGTAGAAATATTTGCATTTGTTTGAATTATTTGAGCTTTTATTGAGCTAAGTTTTGCTTTTGCGTTGTAATAATTAGTTTTTGCGTTTAAATAATTTTCTTTAGAGCTAGCACCCTTACTTAATAACTTTTCTTGAGTTTGAAGTTTTACATATAATTCGTTTAAATATACTCTAGCTGCTTCTTCTTCATCATTTAAACTAATTAATTTACTTTTTTCTATAGCCAAATCATTCTTAGCTTTTTCATCATCTAAAATAGCAATAATATCGCCTTTTTTAAGCTTATCTCCTAGCTTTACACGAAATTCTTTAATTTCTCCATTTGCTAAAGTTGCAACATTTACCAAAGAAGGAGAATAAGCCTTGCCTACTGCTTCAACATTAATTGATAAATCCATTCTTTTTGGTTTAATAATTCTAAAATTATTATTAGTTTCATCATTACTAAAATATGCAAAACTAAATATGCCTATAATTATTACTATCAAAATAGCTAGTATTTTTTTCATTTTATCCCTTCTTTAATTTATTTTTGCTAAAATCTCAATTTTTAAAATATTTATCAAAAAAGGTTAATAAATGGCAGAAAACGAAGAAGTTGTAGCACCAAAATCAAAAGGTTCTAGTTTGGTTTTAATTTTAGTAACCGTTTTATTACTTGTTGTATTAATCATAGGCGGTTTAGTTATATTTTTATTAATGGGAAGTGGCGATGAAGAAAAGGCTGATGAAAGTGTAAAAACCGAGCAAGTTGAGAAAAAACCTGCTAAGAAAAAGAACGAAATGTCAGCTGATGTTGGTGTTATTTATCCATTAGATGGCTTTACCGTGAATTTAGTAAGTGATAGTGGGACTAAATATTTAAAATGCAAAATTGAATTAGAGCAAAATATAGAAACACTAACACCAGAACTTGATAAAAAAATACCTATTATTAAAGATAAAATAATAGAAACTCTAAGCTCAAAAAGTGTAGAAGAAATAAGCACAGGAAAAGGCAAAGAAAGATTAAAAGAAGAAATTATCAATAAAATTAATGAAGTATTAAATGATGGCTTTATCAAAAATATTTATTTTACTGATTTTGTGATTACTTGATGATTGGTTGTGATATTGTTGAGATTGCTAGAGTTGAGAAAATTCTAGCTAAATCTCAAATTAAATTCTTAAAAAAAATCCTTACCGAAAACGAATTAAAAACTCTAAGTTCTAATTCAAATTCTATTGCAGGTTATTACGCAGCAAAAGAAGCAGCTAGCAAAGCTTTAGGCTGTGGAATTAGTAAAGATTGCTCTTTTATGGATATAGAAATTATAAAAAATAATCAAAATAGACCTAGTATTTTATTTAGTGAAAAAATTTTTAATAAATTTGGAGTAAAATCAGCTCATCTTAGTATTAGCCACGATGCAGGGATTGCAATGGCTGTTGTTATGCTGGAGAAATAAATTGAAAAATTATCTTGAATTATTAAAATATAGTAAGACTTTTAAAATTCTCATCTTAGTTCAATTCATAACTTATTTTGGGGCTTGGTTTTCACAAATTGGTGTTTATACTATGCTAATTGAATTTGATTTTAGCAAGTTTAGTTGGAATATTTTAGGCTCTGAAATAAATCACGAAAGTATGAAAAAATGGGCTATATCTTTTTCTGCTGTATTTGCATTTTTGCCTACTATTTTAATGGCACCAATTAGTGGAATTATAATTGATAGTTTTAAGTCTAAAAAACTTTTATTATTATCAATTATCATTGAATTGTTTTCAGTATTTTTACTAATTTTTATAAAAGACGCTAGTTATATTTTTATACTATTTTTACTAATTTTTATAAGACTTGCGGTTGCAAGTTTATATTTTCAAACTGAAATGAGTTTATTGCCACATATTTTTGATAAAGACAGATTAAAGCTAGCAAATGAGTTATTTTCAGTAGTTTGGGCTATTTCATACACTACAGGAATGGCAGTTGCTGGTATGTTTATACATTATTTTGGGGTTTATAATGCCTTTTTGCTTGATTGCTTTTTATTTTTAATTGGAATTACATTATTATTTTTTATAAAAATAGAAGTAAAAAATGAAAAATTTTATTTCAAAAATATCACAAAAATGGCTAAAGAAGGTTTGTTTTATTTACTAGGAAATAAAAAAATATTACATTTAATATTATTACACGCCTTTATAGGATTTACAGCTTATGATGCTTTGATTAATTTTTTAGCTGGATATGATTATTTAAATAAAGTATATTTTCTAAAAGAAATTCTAAGCACAGGTTTAATAATAGGACTTAGTAATGCAATTAGAGCTTTATCTTTAGTAGTTGGACCTTTAATTTTAAGTAAAGTCGTAAATCACAAAAGATTATTTTATTTTTTTATTTTACAAGGCTTAGGGATTATTACTTGGGCTTTACTTCAATTTAATTTCTGGGTATCTTTTATAGGTTTAATATTTGCTGGATTTTTTACTAGCACGATATGGTCTTATACTTATACAGCAATTCAAAACAATTGCGATAAAGAATATTATGGCAGAGTGATTGCTTATGTTGATATGATTTATATGAGCTTTTCATTAGCAATTACTTTACTAACTGGTTGGTTATTTGATAATAAAGTTGGCACTTTTTATATTACAATATTAATTGGAAGTTGCTTTATAATAGGTGCTTTTTATTGGTTATTTTATATAAGGAATTATGGATGCGAAAAGTAATTTTAATAGGTGCTAGCACAGGTGGTCCTAGTCAGATTAAGTATTTAATTCAAGATTTAAAACTTGTAAATACAACAATAGTTATTGCTCAACATATGCAAGCAAATTTTTTACCAAGTTACGCACATCAACTTGATAAAGAATGTTTAAGTGATGTTGCGTTATTAGAAAATACTTGCTTTTTAGATGATAAAAAAATATATATTTGTCAATACAATACGGAGTTATTTTCAAATCTAAGGGCTAATTTTAATAATGGAGTTTTTCCATTTTGTCCTAATGTAGATTTATTGTTTAATAGTGCTTCAAAACTTACAAAAGACTATGAAATACTAGCAATATTATTAACAGGGATTGGAGATGATGGTGCTAAAGGTTTATTTGAACTATACAAAAAAGGTGCTAAGTGTATAGGCGAGAGTGAAAAATCTTGCATAGTTTATGGAATGCCAAAAAGAGCTTATGAATTAAACAATAATCTTTTACAACTTGACATTGAAGATATAAAAAAAGAAATTGTAAATTTCATTCAAAGGTAGGTTTTATGTTTAGTTTTTTATCAAATAAAAAAGATATAGAAAATCAACAAAAAGAAGAGTTTAAATTCCACGACGATAATTATGAATTTGATATGCTTTTATTAAAAATTAGACAAGTTTGTGGAATTGATTTAGAAGTTAAAAAAACAACAATAAGACCAAAATTAATCAAATTTTGCACTAATAATAATTTAAGCTCTTTTTCTCAATTAACTAATAAAATGGATTTAAACCTTCCTATTAGACAAGAATTATTTGACTTAATAACTGTTTGTGAAACTTATTTTTATAGAGAACTAAAACAACTTAATGAATTAATTTATATCCTAAGAGCAGAACCTAGCAAAAGAAGAATTTTATGCGCTCCAAGCTCAAGTGGAGAAGAAGTATATTCAATACTAATGCTAGCAAATGAAGCAGGGATTACTAATCTTTCAATCTTAGGAATAGATATAAATGCTGAAATTATTCAAAAAGCAAGAGCTAGAAGATATTCAAAACGCTCATTATATAATCTAAATGATAATCTAATCAAAAAATACTTTGACCAAGACAATGATGAATATGTGATAAAAAGCCAATATTTTTCTAATGCTAAGTTTGAAGTTGTGAATGTATTTGATAAGAAATTTTTAGAATTAGGTAAATTTGATGTGATACTTTCAAGAAATATGATGATTTATTTTAATGAAGAATACAAATACCGCTTGGTTGATAATTTTGTCAAAAATCTCAATGATGGCGGAATGTTTTTTGCAGGACACGCTGATTTAGTTCCAAGTCATAATGAATTAAAAAAAGTATATGCAAATACTTGTACTTACTATGTAAAAGAATAATTAGAAATTAAATTCCTAATTATTCACGCCATAAAGTTAATTTCTCTCCTTTAAAGCCACTGCATTTATATAATTTAGTAGCTTCATCTTTACCTTTTAGCTTTAATTCATCAACTAATTCTAATTCATATATACTAGCGTCTTTTAAGGCTGCTAAAGTGTTATGAGAGATTAAGATATTTGCCTTATAGTTTTTACAAGAGCTTTCTACCCTACTTGCAGTATTTACTCCATCTCCTATGCAAGTATAATCACTTCTTGAAAGGCTTCCCATCTCTCCTACAATACATTCACCTGTGTTAATTCCTATACCTATATTTATATAAGGAAGTCCTTTTTTACCCCAATCTTCGTTTAAAAGCTTTAAAGCTTTTATTTGCTCAATTGCAGCTTGTAAAGCACAATCAGCGTGATTTTCTAAATCATTTGGAGCATTAAAATACGCCATAACAGCATCGCCTATATATTTATCAACCGTTCCATTGTATTTAAAAATAATATCACTCATAGGGGTCATATATTTATTTAAGAAATTAACCAAATCAGAAGCATCCATATTCTCACTAATCGTAGTAAAATCTCTAATATCACTAAAAAATACTGATATTTCTCTTTTGCTTGTGCTAAATACATTGCTATCTGTATTAATTAATTGCTCTGCTACTCTTTTTGAAACCTTTTTTTCTAGCTTAGCTTTTATAAATTCTTTTTGTCTGCTTTCTAAAAAGAAGTTAATTAATATCCCAATTACTCCCATAATAGCTAAAACCAAAATAAGTTCAAATGTATGAAGTAAATACTTCTTGCTAATTATAAAATAATAATGCCCTAAAATAATAGTTGCTAAAAGTATTAAATGCCATAAAACTTGTAAAATTATGCTTTTAAAATACATAAAAGAAACACTAAGAGCAATTATTAATAATAAAGAAATTAAAAGTATTTCAGATGAATATTTTGGGGTTGTTAGGTATTCATCATTTAATAAATTATCTATAGCATTTGCGTGGATTTCAACACCTGGTAAGTTTTCATCTAATGGATTGCTTCTAATATCATTAAGCCCTACAACGCTAGTTCCAATTAAAACTATTTTATCTTTAAAGAACTCTTTACTAATAGTCCCATCTAAAACATCAATAGCACTAATATAATCATAATGCGGAGATTTTCCTTTAAAATATAAACCAAGCAATGCGTGAGCATTCACTACAAAGCTATCCTTATCTCCTAATACTAAATGTATATCTTTAAAATTATCCCCAATTGCTTTAATATCATCAATTCCTAGATATTTTGCATACATTGCAAGACTAAGACTTGGCAAGAGTTGTTTAAACTCACCATCATCATAATAAATCATCATAAAGGCATTTCTGATTACATTATCTAAATGTGAATATGAATTAACAAATCCATTTGCATAAGCATTATCACTTAATTCTTCTATACTTGCTGTAATATTTTTGCCATGTTCAAGCAATGAATAATCAATATTATCTTCAGCTATACTTTGATTACTTAATGGGGCTAATTTTTTTTCCGTATCGTTTATATAAGAACCTAAGTTTATAGCATAGGCTAAAATACTATTTGTCTTTGAAAGTGCCATAGCAAAAGCTTTATCAGTATCTTGAGTGCGTTGGCAAAAATGATATTTTGGAATGTTTAAAGAATTAAACTCCGTATCATTCATCTTTTTAGTAATTTCTCCACGCTTATCGCTTTCTGCAAAATAAATATCAAATCCTACTACACTAGCAGAATTTAATTTATACACCAAACAAGCAAGAATATCTCTATCCCAAGGCCATTGCCCAAGACTAGCTAAGCTTTTTTCATCAATATCAACTATAGCAATTCTACTATCACCTTTAATATTGTGATTAAAATAAGCATTAATTCTAAAAAACATATCGTGAGTTAAATTATCTAGCCTTGTGATAATACCAACTTCTTTTATAGTTATAAAAAATGAAAAAACAATCATTAAAATTGATAAAACTATAAAAGAATAAAATTTCTTAAACTTACTTAAATGTCTAATCAATTTTTAGCCTTTAATTTAATATAAATTTGAAGAATATCAATTGCAGCTGGAGTAATTCCACTAATTCTACTTGCATCAAACAAATTATCAGGCTTATTTTTTTCAAGTTTTTCTACAACTTCATTACTAAGCCCACTAATTCCACGATAAGTAAAATCATTTGGAATTTTAATCTTAATCAAATTCGCTTGATTTTGAATACTTTCATCTTGTAATTTTACATAATGATAATATTTTGCATCAAGTAAAATTTCATCTAAAACAAAATCATTTAAATTAGCCAAACTTGGTGCTAAAGAAAGCATTTTTTCCTTTGTTATCGTGCTACGAGCTATGATTTTTTGAAGAGTTGTTGGTTGAGAAATCGGCTCTTCATTAATACTTGCTAATAATTCATTGAAAGAATTTGAAGGAACAACCCTGCTTTCACATAAGAACTCTAAACCTTTTTTAATATCATTTATTTGATTTTCATAGTATTTAAAGCTATTTTCATCTCTTAAACCACACTCATAAGCGTATTTATTAAGCCTTGTGATTGCATTGCTTTCACGAAGTAATAATCTAAACTCAGCCCTACTTGTAAACATTCTATAAGGCTCTTTTGTGCCTTTTGTAACTAAATCATCAATTAAAACACCAATATATCCTTCATCACGGCGTAACACAAGTCCATCTTTATTATCAATTGCCAAACTTGCATTTATTGCTGCCATAAGCCCTTGAGCTGCTGCTTCTTCATAACCAGTTGTCCCATTTACTTGACCTGCTAGATAGAAGTTTTTAATAATTTTACTTTCTAAAGTATGAAACAAATCAAGTGGGTCAAAATAATCATATTCTATTGCATAGCCGTGTCTTGTGATTTTAGCATTTTCAAAGCCTTTAACCGAGCGTATCATTGAATGTTGAACTTCAAATGGTAAAGAAGTTGAAAAACCATTTATATAATATTCTGTAGCTTCTTTTGTCTGTGGCTCAATAAATAAATGATGACTTTCTTTATCCGCAAAACGATTGATTTTATCTTCTATACTAGGACAATATCTAGGGCCAACTCCTTTAATTTGTCCTGTAAACATAGGAGCTTTATCAAAATTTGAACGGATAATATCATGAGTTGTTGTATTTGTATGCGCTATATAGCAAGGAAGTTGCGGCAATGTATGAGAAGTAAATTCTAAGCTAAATCCTTTAGTATTTAAATCACTTTCTTGAGTTTCTAATACGCTAAAATCAATACTACCTGCTGCAATTCTAGGACAAGTTCCAGTTTTAAGTCTTCCACGATTAAGCCCTAAAGCAGCTAAATTATCGCCTAACTCACTAGCACTAAGCTCTCCTACACGACCACTTTTTATCTTGCTTAAACCTACATGAATTAAACCATTTAAAAATGTCCCACTGCATAAAATTATTTTCTTAGCTTCATAAGTTTTATTAAGCTCGGTTTTTACTCCATAAGCTTCATTATCTTTTACCAAAAGCTCTGTAACCATTTCTTGAGAAATGTCTAAATTAGGCATATTTAATAATATATTTTTAGCATTTTTATTGTATTCATCCATATCTATTTGAGCTCTAGTCCCACGAACAGCTGCACCTTTGCTCTCATTTAAAGTCTTGTAATTAATCGCACTTAAATCAGTAATCTTTGGCATAATTCCGCCAAGTGCAGCTATTTCTTTTACTAAATGCCCTTTTGCAAGTCCGCCTATTGCAGGATTGCAAGAAGTTGCTCCAATTCTATCGTTTAAAATCGTAAGAAGTAGTGTTTTTTTACCCATTTTAGCACTTGCGTGTGCTGCTTCAACACCAGCATGACCAGCACCAATTACTATAATATCATACATCATTAATCCTTTTTTTTATAATACACTAAGCTTATTGTAAAGGATAAAAATGTTTAATGGTTTAATAAGAGAATGTGGCTTTATAAAAAACTATTCAAATAATGAATTAAGATTAATTTCAAAACTAAAACCAAACATAGGAGATAGCGTAGCAACTAATGGAGCTTGTCTTAGTGTGATAAAAACTCATAATGACGGCTTTAGTCTAAATCTTAGTAGTGAAACTCAAAAAATAATCAAACCTTTTAAAGTAGGTGAAAAAGTGCATACTGAATTAGCAATGCAAGTAGGAGATAGGATTGATGGGCATATTTTAAGTGGGCATATTGATGGGCTCGGTAAAATCATTAAGATAAATAATCTTGCTAGTGGGATAGATTTTTATATAAGTCTTGATGAAAAATTAATGCCTTTTGTGTGTAATAAAGGCAGCATCGCAATTGATGGAGTAAGCCTTACTATCAATGAAGTTTTAAACAATTCTATAAGACTTACAATAATTGATATTACTTTAAAAGATACTTTATTTAATTCATATAAAATCAATGATTTAGTAAATGTAGAAACTGATATTTTGGCAAGATATGTTCATAGAATGCTAAATTATAAAAATAACTCACTTACTTGGGATGATATTGATAGAATTAGTGCTATTTATTAGGAGTTTTTATGAATGAAGAAATTATGTTAAGAGCTTTAGTGCAAAAAGCACAAGAGATGGATGATGAGTATTTGGCAAATGAAAAATTAGTAAAAATGCTTATTAAAAAACAAGTATCATTTGATAATTACGATAAAATAAACGAGTTTTTAAACTTTATAAAAGACGCTAAAACAAACGCTCAAAAAAGCAAATAAAAAATAATTAAGATATTTAATAATCAATGAATTATTAAATATCTAATTTAAATTCCACGCAAAAGCTCTTCGGCTCGTTGCAATAGTATATGTTTGCATTGTGAGCGTTGCAGATTTGTTTGCATAATGCTAAGCCTAAGCCATTGCCTTTTAGCTTAGTTGTATTGAATGCTTCAAAAAGATTAGTAAGATTTGCTATCTTTTCGCCACTATCAAAAACACTAATTTTATATATATTATTTATAATTTCTCCTTTGACTTTGATAGTGCCATTTTCTTCACAAGCATCAATTGCGTTATAGATTAAATTACTTAAAACTAAGCTTATTAAAGACTTATCAGCACTAATTGTAAATGGAGCAAAAGTGCATTCGCTTAGAATTATCTCATCACTATTATTATAGGTATTAAAGACATTTTGGCATTCGTTTTCAAATTCTTGCAAATTAAACTCATATTTATTTAGCTTAAATCCACGAGTAAAAAGTAAAGTGCTCTCAATTATTCTCTCAACCCTTTTAATCGCATCTTGCATTTGCATTACAATATGTTTATTTTTAAGCTCAACCTTACTAAAAAGCACCCCTGCTAAAAGCGAAACTGAGCCTATTGGATTTCTAATCTCGTGAGCTAAATTAGCCGCTACTTGACCCATAGAAACAAGCCTTTCATCTCGCTTTTCTTTAGTAATATTTGTAGCCATTATTAGGTGCTTATCAGCGTATTTTATAGATTTGATTTGATAAAAATTGTTTAAAAATTCTAATTCATAATGCTCTTTATTAAGGTCAATTTGCCTAAATAATTCATCACTTGCTAATTTGTTTTTCACTACTAGATTTTGATTTTCATCCAAAACCCAAATAGCACTTGGTAAAATCTCAATGATTTCATTTATCATTAGCATTAAACTATCATAAGAAGTCTTTAAAGCCTTGTATTCATTCTCTACTACATAAGTTTGCTCAATTAACGCCTTTAGCCCATCAGCAAAACTCTGCTTATCTGATAAATCTAAGCTATCTAAAATATTTTTATTCATAAATGTCCTTTAATTTTTTAATTATCTTAGCAGTTTTTATAAAAACAAAAAGAATTTAAAATTAGAATTTATATAGTATTTCACATTATAGAATATCTTTAAAAAGAGAAAATAGTAGCAATTATGGAAAAATAAATTATATTTTTTTGATTTTAGCCATTAAGGCTAAAATCTAATTATTCTCCTAATAAATCCTTATTAAGTCTTGCGGCAAAGCCTGTTGCTTTGTGGTTTTTGTATTCTTTAATGATTTCGCCGTTTTCATCTAGGATAAAGCACGAGCGAATAAGCCCTTCGTATTCTTTACCATAATTTTTCTTAATCCCCCAAGCACCAAATAGCTTAGCCACTTCTTTCAATTCATCGCTTAATAAAATCTGATTTAAGCCGTATTCAGCTTTAAATTTCGCTAGTTTTTCACACTTATCAGGGCTAATTCCAATCAGCACATATCCTGCATTAAGCAATTTATCAAAACTCTCACTTAATTCACAATTTTGCTTGGTACAACCTGGAGTGTAAGCTTTTGGATAAAAAAACACTATCACCTTTTTACCGCGAAAATCACTTAGATTAATCGCTACTTCATCTTGATTTAATAAAGTAAATTCCATATTTAATCCTTTAAAACTTCTTTTATGATATTTGCTAAGCATTCTAATTGATTAGGTAAAACGCTCCTTAAATCAATTATTATGCTATCTTTATCATAATTAGCCACTACGCCTTTATTTAAAAGTTCGTTTATCTTGCATTTATTAGCCTTAATTTTTAAAGCATAGCCGCTTAGTAATTTTTCAGGCATTGAGCCACCCCCTACTAGACTTTTGCTCTCTACGATTTCGCCAAAATTTATTAGCTCTTGCAAGGTTTTTGCTTTGTTTAAGACTTGAGATTTTGTATCATTTAATAAAGCTAAGCTTGGTAGATTTGCATAGTCTTTATTTAAATAATTTTTAACAGCTTTTGTAAGTATTAATAAGCTAGTTTTATTTAGCCTAAACATTCTTAAAAGCTGATTTTTGCGTAATTTTTCAATTAGTTCTTTTTTACCTAAAATAATTCCTGCTTGAGTGCTAGAAAACAATTTATCCCCACTAAATGAAACCAAGCTAATACCTTTAGATATTAGGCTTTTTACACTAGGTTCATCTTTTAAACTATCATTTATTAAATCCACATAGCCACTACCTAAATCATAATAAAATATTTTTTCATTTTTACAAGCTAAATCATTTAGGCTAATCGCATCTACTTCTTGGCTAAATCCACCGATATAAAAGTTTGATTTATGAGTTTTTAAAATCATTTTTGCATTGTTTAATTCGGCTTCATAATCGCTCATCTTAGTCTTGTTAGTAGTCCCTACTTCAATAAGCCTTGCTCCACTTTCACGCATCACATCGCTTACTCTAAATCCCCCACCAATTTCTACTAGCTCGGCTCTACTTGTAATTACACCTTCGTTTTTACCTAAAGTATTTAATACTAAAAACACAGCAGCAGCGTTATTATTTACCACAAGTGCATCTTCGCAACCAAAAAGCATTTTTAAATAAAATATGAGATTTTCATCTCTTTTACCCCTTGCATTGCTTTCTAAATCAAATTCTAAATTAATATTATTAGTATGAAAAGCCTTTAATTCATCATAATCACTCTCACTCATTAAAGCACGACCAAGATTTGTATGAAGCACCACACCAGTAGCATTTATCAATGCTCTTGGCTCTTTTAATAGCCTTTTATTAATTCTTTCATTAAGCTCTTTGAGTATCATCTCGTAACTTTGCTCTTTATTAGTAGCTCTTAGTTCATTTATTAATTCTTTAGCCAAAAAGCTAACTAAAAAACTAGGTTTATCATTAAAGGCATTAATTAATTTTGATATTTGTGGTAGCATTTTAAAATCCTTAAATATTTTTTAAAATACTAGCAAGGAAAGGTAAAAATGAAAGAATTTGCATATTTAAAAAAGGCTGATTTTATAGATGATTTAGGCAAAAATATAGCCGTTATAAATAGCCCTACTAATGAGAAATTTCTAATAGCAAATGATAAGGCTTTAAATGCTTTAATCTATGCTCCTGAAATTGATTTTTATATAAAAAACTCAAGTGCTTTTAATAATGAAAAATTAGAAAAATTATATGAAGCAAGAGCTATTAATTATGATTATTCAAGTGAGATTAATTTATATGCGAATATTGATAAAAGAATTTGCATATTATTTGATGATAAAGATTTAAAAAATAAATTAATAGATAATGGTTATAAGGCTGTTTGTGTTAGTGAATTTGAGTTTGTTTATGGTGGGATTGGCTCACTTGTAGTAGTTACTAAAGAAGGCGAATTAGATTGTGATTTAGCTATTTCACAAACAAAACTAAACAATCACGCAGTATTAATAAATCATGAAAATATATTGCAAGATTTAAATTCTTTAACGGGTAAAATTAGCTTTACAAGAAAGATTGAGTTTAATTCAAGTTTATGCCAATTAGACGGGCGTAGGAGTGAGCATTGTGGTTGGTGCGTTGAGGCCTGTCCTAGCGTGGCTTTAAGCACTGATGATAAAAAAATCATAATAAGCGAAATTGATTGTATTAATTGTGCAAAATGCGTAAGCGTATGTCCTACTAATGCACTTGAGTTTTGTGAGTTTAATAAAGATTGCATAAAAGAAATTAGCAAAATCTATGAAAACGAGCAAATAATAATAACTCAAAATTATGATAATGATTTTAATATAAAGCATTTTTTACCATTTAATATACCTTTTGATTTATTAGATGAATTAATACTTTTACATTTAATAAACACAAGTGGTAAAAGCATTGCGATAGTTGGAGATATTAGCGAATTTTTAGCTGAAAAAATCAACCTAGTAAATGATATTTGCAAGGCAATCACAGGAAAAATAGCTATACATGTAAATGCAAATTTAGATGAAATTCCAAATGAATTGATAAAAGAATTTAAATCAAGCGAAAGTAATTTTATACTAAATAAAAGAGAGCTTTTTGGCTTAAAAATCTCTTCTATGTTAAATAATTTAAATAAAGGCGTAATCACTGCTAAAAATTATGCAAAAATTAGCATAAATGAAAGCACTTGCACCCTTTGTGCTTCTTGTGCTGGGGCTTGTAATACGAACGCAATTTTAGCTGATAGTAAAGAAAATGCTATTAAATTTAACGCATCATTATGCACAAGTTGTGGATATTGTATAAATTCTTGTGCTGAAAAAGATACTATTTTTATACAAAAAGATATTTTAGAACTAAATCCGATTAGCTTTACTCATAAAACTTTAGCTAAAGATGAATTGTTTGCTTGTATTGAGTGTGGTAAAGAATTTGCTACTAAAAAATCAATTGATAAAATAGCTGGTATTTTAGGGGCAGCTTTTAGCTCTGATGTTACGAAAAAATACTCGCTTTATTGCTGTGCTGATTGTAAGGCTAAGATAATGATGCTAAAACAAGCTCAAGTTTTTGATGATACAAATAGTTTTTTTGCACCACTTGAAGAAAAATTAAATAAATTTTTGAAAGGTTAAAATGAACGAAGAATTAAATATAACTAGGTCATATTTTTACGAATTTTGTGCTAGAGCAATTAGCTTTATGAATAATGATGATTTTAATACTTTAAGAGAACAAGCTAAGTTTTTTTATGATAATTTAGATGATTTAAAAGATGATTTTAAAGTAATTTTAGATACTGATTATGCAGCTTATAAAGATGAGCAAAATGCTGTTTTTTATGATTTTTCTTATGTAAATGTGCCTACTGATGCTAGTTTTTATGATGAAGGGCGTGATAATGGCAAAATGAGAATAATTGCAACAGGAATTTTAAAAAGAGCTAATTTAATCAAAAACGCAAATCTTAGCGATAATGAAGATAGTATGAATTTCTTATTTTACTTAGGTAGTATCTTATGTAAAAATAATGATGAGTTGTGCCAAGAGCTATTTTCAAGAATTATTAATGAAGTTGTAGATGAGTTTTGTGAAAAACTACAAACTCATAAAAACTCAAAAATATTTACTCATATTGCAAATATAATATCTTATTTAATACAAATTGAAAGGGCATTTTATAGTGTAAATGCACCTGCTAAAAAAGAATCGGTTGCTGATATTGCATTGCAAAGAATACCTTATGAACCAAGACTTCCAACCGAGTTTTCAAAAATCAATATGAGTGAGCTAACTAGCTTTAAAGAAAATATAGAATAAGTTTTATAAAGGAATAAAATGAAGATAATGTTTGTATGTTTAGGCAATATTTGTCGCTCTCCTATGGCTGAGTTTATTATGAAAGACTTATGCAAAAATAAAGAATTTAAAATAACAAGTTCAGGAACAGCAGGCTATCACGATGGAGAAGATATGCATATAGGCACGAAAAAACTTTTAAAAAATAAAAATATTGAATGCGATAATTTCGTATCAAAAAAACTCACAAAAAAATTATGCCAAGAATATGATTTAATCCTTACTATGGACGAGAGTAATTATAAAGATGTTTTAAATAATTTTTATGAGTTTAAAGACAAAGTAAAACCAATATGTTCTTATTGTGATTTAGGATATAAAAATGTGCCTGACCCTTGGTATACAAATAATTTTGATGAAGTTTATATGATTTTAAATAATGCTTGTAAAAACATTTTAAAAGAAATTGAAAATAATAAGATTTAGCTAAAAACTAAATCTTATCTAAATATCTGAAATGTAAAAAACTCTGATTTGTATTCATCATTCATTTTCTCATATTGTGATATAGCTGATTCATAATTTTTTGCTTCGTGATAAAGTAAAGCTAAAGCCAATCTTGATTCAAGATTGCTTGGATTTTTTACACGAGATAGCTCAAGTAAGGCTATAGCTGAATTATTATGCCCTGCTCCAATAGCTGCAACACTAGCTAAAAATAAAATATCAGAATCTTCAATATGATAATCATCAATCAAACTATTATAAATTGCAAAACTCTCTTCAAATTCATTAGCATAAATATCTATATAAGCAAGTGCTTTTAAAGCTCCTATGTCTTCATTAGTTTTTAAATATTGCTTTAATTTTTCTCTTTCTTGTTGTAAAAGACCTGAAATCTGCATTAATTTTACATAGTTATACCCTACTATTTTAGCACCACCAAATAATGAGCGATAATCTAATTTTTTGTTAAGAAAATACATTTGAACATCTTTAGCATAGGCTTTTACATCTTTTTTATTGTTTTTTAAAGAAAAATATAAAATATTTGCGATTATGTCATTATCACTTAAGTCTATTAAAACTTTTGATTTATCTATCATCTTATCGTAATCATTTTGCATATAAAATCCAAGAATTTCTAAACTAATATTACTAATATTATTTGTATTAGTTTGGTTCAAAAAACCTTGCATATTTACATAATCTTTTTTCTTAATTGAAAGCAATGCTAAATAATAATTTCTATCTTTTTCATCTTCAACATAATTTAAATTATATTGTAAATCTTGCTCTAATTTCGTAGTATCATCATATAACAAATCCGAACAAAATAAAGCATAAATTCCTGCTCTTAAATCCTTAGGGTCTAAATGATAACTAGCTAAAAAGTGTTTTTTTGCTAAATCATATTTGCCTAAGAGTGCATATGCTAAACCTAAATCATATTGCAAAATACTATGCTGTGGATAAAGCTTTACTAATTCTTCTAATAACTCACTAGCACTCTTTATATCATAACTAAAAGCATAATTTAAAGCTTTTGTAATTTGTATATTTATCTTTGATAAAGTTTGACTATTTTTAAGATAATTTGAGCTTTTATCTAAATCATCTAAGTAAATATTAACATTTGCCTTATTTATCATTTTAGTCGCACTTGTCGCATCAAATACTTTAAAAGGCGAAAAATAAAATATCAAATCATATTTTTGTTGCTTTGAATCTATAAAGGTTTTTTCATAAGTATGTTGAGCGTAATTTATATCAAATATCCTATCATCTATGGTTGTTTTGACATTATAGCTTGACTTAAGCCACTCTAAATCATTTTTTTCTAATTCTTTTAAAAACCTTGAAGCTTCTTGATATTCTGCTAATTTTATATCAACTAAAGCTAAAGCTAATTTTGTCTCTTTTGGTTTTATTCTTTTTTCAAGTGCATTTTTTAAATAAAATCTTGCTTTGTTATATTCAGCATTTCTTGCATAAAGTAATCCTAAAGATAAATTTTTATCATAAGAATCTTGTAAATTAATCTCTCTTATAGAATCAGAACTTTTATTAAATGAGCTTAATATTTTTGCTCTTAAATATCTTGCGTCGTTTTGATAAAGTGGATGGATTTGTTTATTTAATGCTTGTAAAGCTTCAGGATAAAATCCTTTATAAAAATTCACTAAACCCAAGTAATAATAATAAAGGCTTGAGTTTTTTTCATTACTTAAATAAGAATATGCTAAATCTATATAATATTTAAATTCTTTATCTTTTTGTAATTTTAAAGCACAAACAGCAGCATTTAAAGCAGCCACCGTGTTATTTTCATTATTTTCTAAAGCCTTTTGAAAACTCTCTAAAGCTCCTTTATAGTTTGCTTGTTTCATTCTTGAAACTCCTAAATTATAATGCGAAAAACTCTCATTATATTTAGCTATATTTTCATATATTTTTAAAGCTTCACTTTTGTTTCCACTCTCGTATAAAGCATTGGCTTTTGCCACCATTAAATCTAATTTTTGGCTTTTAAATTGTTGAATGCTTATTTTTGGCTCTATTAGCTCATTTTGCTCAACTTTAATTTCTTTTGACTTATCTTGAGTAAAAATTAAAAAAAGTAAAACTACTAATAAAATAATAATAAGTAAAGAAAGTCCAGCGATTAAAATTATACTTTTTTTGCTGAACTTACTTTGTTTTACTGGAAGAGTATTTCCTTCTTCAATAACAATTACTTGTTCTTCTGCCATACTTTATCTTACATATATTTTTGTAATACTTCAGGTATTGCTATTGTGCCATCTTCTCTTTGATAATTTTCCATAATAGCTACTAAAGTCCTACCTACTGCAAGGCTTGAACCATTTAGTGTATGAGCTAATTTGTTTTTACCATTTTCATCTTTATATCTTATTTTTGCGCGTCTTGCTTGAAAATCATAACAATTACTAACAGAGCTAATTTCACGATATTTATTTTGTGCTGGTAGCCACACTTCTAAATCAACTGTTTTTCCTGCACTAAAGCCCAAATCCCCACTACAAAGCATTAAATGTCTATGAGCTAAACCTAAGCTTGTTAATAAATCACTTGCGCAACTAAGCATATCTTCAAATACTTTATCGCTATCTTCTTGAGTGCTAATGCTTACAAGTTCAACTTTTCCGAATTGGTGTTGGCGGATAATTCCTTTTGTATCACGCCCTGCACTTCCTGCTTCTTTTCTAAAACAAGGTGAATAGCAAGTCATTTTGATAGGCAATTCATTTAAAGCTATAATTTCATCATTATATAGATTTGTTACACTAACTTCACTTGTAGGGATTAAATACAATTCTTCGCCATCAATTTTGAATAAATCATCTTTAAATTTAGGTAATTGTCCTGTGCCAAACATAGTATTAGCATTTACAATATAAGGAGTATTTACAAACTCAAATCCTCTTGAGCGGTTAAAATCTATCATATAATTATATAATGCTCTTTCAAGTCTTGCACCTTCACCGCGTAAAGCTACAAAACGACTTTTAGCAACTTTTACACCACGCTCAAAATCAAGCCAACCAAGTGCTACACCTAAATCGTGATGGTCTTTTGGAGTGAAATTAAATGTTGGTGGAATTAATACCTTTTTAATCTCTACATTTTCTTCTTCATCATTTCCAATAGGCACACAATCAGCTATTAAATTTGGAATACAAGCTGCAATTTCATTTAATTTAGCTTCACTTACGCTTACTTTTTCATTTAATTCAGCTATTTTTTTCTTATTTTCATCTAAAGACTTTTTAAGCTCACTTATATCTTCTCCTGATTTTGCTTTAAGTCCCATTTCTTTTGAGAATTTGTTTTGAAAACTTTGGGCGTTTTCTAATTCTATTTTTAACGCTTTTGTATCATTGTAGCTATCTAATAAACTTTTTAAAACTCCATCATCTACTTTTTTTGCTTTTAATTTTTGATTAAAAACTTCATAATTTTCTTCAATTTTTCTTAAATCTATCATAATTTCTCCTTATAAACTTAAAGCTTTATAAACTTGTTGCATTTTATTTTGCGCTAATATACTAGCTTTTTTTGCACCATCGTTTAATATATCAGCAATTTCTTTACCTTGCAATAATCTTTCATACTCACTTCTAGCCTTGTCAAAATACTCCCAAATAACATCACATAAATACAATTTAAAATGTCCGTATCCTTCTCCACCTTTTTCATACCTTGCACGAAGACTTGCTAAATCATTTTCATCTAAAAATAATTCAGCAATTTTATATATATTACAATTTTTCCAATCCTTAGGCTCTTCAATAGGAGTGCTATCGCTTACTATTTTATTTACTTGTTTTTTAAGTTGTTTATAACTTGTGAAAATATCAATAGTATTGCCATAGCTTTTACTCATTTTAGCACCATCTGTGCCTACTATTGTTTGAGTATTTTCATCAACTAATGCTTCAGGGATAGTAAATACATTTCCAAATTCATTATTAAATTTAATTGCAATATCTCTTGTAATTTCTAGGTGTTGAATTTGGTCTTTTCCAACAGGAACTAATGGTGCATCAAACAATAAAATATCAGCCGCCATTAAAACAGGATATGAAAATAAGCCGTGATTTGCACTAAGACCTTTTGCTATTTTATCCTTATATGAATGTGCTCTTTCAAGTAATCCCATAGGAGTAAATTGCGATAGTATCCAATAAAGTTCTAAGACTTCTTTAACATCACTTTGTAAATAAAATATACTTTTATTTGGATTTAATCCTAAAGCTAAAAATGCAGCTGCTGCTTTATTAATATTATCTTTAAAATTACTAGCTGTTTTTTTATCCTTTAAAATACTTGTCATAGCGTGATAATTTGCAATAAACATTATCATTTCATTATCATTTTGTCTTTTCATCATTGGAGCTATTGCTCCAAAATAATTGCCTATATGCAAATCCCCACTTGGCTGAAGTCCTGTAAAAATTCTCATTTGTTCTCCATATCTTTACTTGTAATTTAAAATTTATGCTTAATATAGAGCAAAAAAATTAATAAAGGAGCTTAAATGCTATATGATTTAGTAGTAATAGGTGCAGGTCCAGCAGGAATTGCAAGTGCTTATGAAGCACATAAAAATGGTTTAAAAAATGTTTTATTAATAGAAAAAGCAGCAGAGAATTGTCAAACTTTTAGAACTTATTATAAAGATGGAAAAAGAGTTGATAAAGTTTATAATAAAATTGATATTCCAAACTTAGGAAATATACCTTTTGAAGACGGAACAAAAGAAAGCTCATTAGAATTATTTACAAGCCTTTGCGATGGTTCTTTTGAAGTAATGTTTTCAAATGAAGTTGAAAAAATCAAACAAGTTGATGGAAATTTAGTTGTATATTCAAGTAAAGGCGAATTTAAAACAAAAAATGCAGTAATTTCAATAGGTAGAATGGGAAAACCAAATAAACCAAGTTATAAACTACCTTCAAAATTAAGTAAAGTTATCAATTTTAACGCAAACGACGCTAAAGAAAATGAAAAAATCTTAGTAGTTGGTGGTGGTAATAGTGCTGTTGAATACGCTGTTGATTTAAGCAAAAAAGCAAATGTTACATTATGCTATAGAAGAGCTGAATTTAGTAGAATTAATGAAATAAATCATAAAAATGTATATGAAGCAAAACTTACTTTAAAATTAGCAACTGATATTAGCGAAGTAAATGAAGTAGATAACAAACCTGAAGTTACTTATACTAATGGTGAAAAAGAGATTTTTGATAGGATAATTTATGGAATTGGCGGCTCTACTCCAGTTGATTTTCTAACAAATAGTGGAATAGAAATTGATGATAAAGGCGTTCCTACTTTTGATACAAATATGCAAAGTAATGTTAAAAATATTTTCGTAGCAGGAGATATTGCTAGTAAAAATGGAGAAAGCATAATAACTGCTTTAAATCACGCTAAAAAAATTGCTGATTATATTATTAAGGGTTAAGCTTGGCTAAGAAGAATTTAACACTATATAGCTTAGGTGCTTGTGCTGTTATTTTAGGTGGAATTTATTTTGTAATTCCATCTAAAGACACAAAAACAAACCAAACACCAATAAAACCACAAGTAAAAATAGAGCAAAAACAACAAACAAAACAAGTGCAATTGCCAAAACTTGAAGAACAAAACTATAAGATATTAAATGATAGAATTGTAAAGCTTACAAAGCAAATAGAAAGCTTAAAAAATAGCAATACCAAAGCCAATGAAATAGAAAATCTATATCAAGAAATTGAAAAATTAAAAATACAAAACGAACAATTAGAAACCAAGAATAATGAATTAGTTCATCGTTTAAATAACGAAAGTTTATTAGTAAATGAAAATAGCAAAAATTCATATCATCAAATGATAGATAAGCTAAATGAAGATTTAGCAAATTATAAAAGCGAAAATGATAGTTTAAAATTAAGCTTAAATGATAAAGAAAACGCTGTTAAAAATCTAAATTCTTTACTAGGAACTCTTAGTAATCAAAAACAAATGGACGAATTTGAACACGATAATTTAGCAAGAAAATTGCAAGATGAATTAGATAAAGCAAATGCAAAAATCATAGCAAATCAAAAAAATTACACAGATGTGGTTAAAGAAAATGATATTTTAAAACAAAGAGTAAAAAATCTAGGGAATTTAGAAAGTGTAAATGCTGAATTAAGTAAAGTAAATAATGAACTTAACTTAAAAAATCTTGAATTAAGTAAAGAAATAAAAGCAGCAAGTAAGCTAAATGATGAATTAAAAAGCAATAATAATTCTGATTTTGTAAAGCTTAATTTGGATAATAAAAATCTCCAAGCAAAATTAGATGATGCTAAAACTTCAATATTAAAACTAAATCAAGTTAAAAATGATTTGGAACAAAAATTAGATAATTTAAAAAATATTGAAAAACAAAGAGATGAATTAAAAAATGAAGTTTTTCAGGCAAAACTAGAACTTGAAAAATCTAAAAACGAACAAACTAAAGTGATTAAGGATTTAAGTGATAAAAGCCAAAATTCACTTGATAATCTTACAAAAGAGCTAAATAAAGTTAATGAATCTAATGCTAAATTACAAGATAAAAATACAAAAAATGAAATAGCATTAAAAGATATGCAACTAAAAAATAAAGAACTAGAATTAGACTCAAAGAAAAAAGAAAAAGATTTAAGTGAAACAATAGCAAAGCTTCAAAAAATTGATGAGCAATTAAAAGCAAGTAGTGCAAATAATATGGATTTAAAAACAAAATTAGATAATTTACAAAAAGAAAAAATAGAATTAACCACGCAATTAAATAAAATTAATAATGAGTTTTTAAACTATAAAAACGATAGCTTAAGTAATAAACAAAACGATGTTAAGGACTTAAATAATAAACTTTACGAAAGTTCAAAAGCTTATGATGAGCTAAATGTAAAATATATAGCTTTAAAAGAAGAATATGCGGCTAAAGAACTAGATAATAATAAAGCAAAACAAGAAAACAAAACACTTTTAGATGAAATTGAACAACTAAAATTAACTATTAGTAAGGATACAAATTCTGAAAGAGTTTTAGCCTTAGAAGAAGAAAAAGATAAGCTATTAAAACAACTAAATGAAATAAATATCAAAACTTTAAATAACTATAATCAAGAAAATAGCGAACTAATAGCAAAAAAAGAAAAAATTCAAGAATTAGAAAAAAAACTTGAATTAGCTCAAAAAGGAAGTTCGTTAAATACAAATAGTTTAAAACTACAAGATACTTTTGTTTGTGATGATATAAAATCAGGAGTAATTGGACTTAGTAAAACTTGCTCGCTTGAACTTGATAAATTCTTAGCAAAATATAATCAAAATTATTTATATGAGATAACTCCTATAATTGATGATAGTGGCTTTAAGAGTTTAAGTGCTATTGATGGAGTTCATATGGCTAGCAAAGAAGTGCAAAGATTAACTCGCTTAGCTAATTTTGGATTATCAAAAGATAGAACAAAAAGTGCTGCAAGTTATATAAAATCAAAAATTCCTAATGCACTAATTAGCTCAAGTTTAGAGCCTGAATACTCAAAAGACAATAAAAAAGGCTTTATTTTAAGAGTTTATAAATGATAATTTATCAATATAAAAACGGCTATCGCTACAATAGTGATAGCATAATTTTATATGATTTTATAAATAAAGATAAGCTTAAAGGAATAGGACTTGATATTGGTGCTGGAAGTGGAATTTTAAGCCTATTATTAAGCGAAAATAAAAATATAAAAATAGATGCAATTGATATTCAAGAAGAAAATGTAAAACTATGCAAAAAAAATTATGAAAAAAATAATCTTGATTATAAAGTAATTTTAGGTGATATTAAAGATTATAAAGTTTATAATTATTATGATTTTATAATCTCTAATCCACCATTTTATTCTAAAATGCAAGCACAAAATAAGCATTTAAATATTTCAAGACATATTGATTTTTTGCCACTTGAAATATTGTTAAAAAGTGCTGATAAATTATTAAAACCAAAAGGTTTTTTATATTTTTGTTATGATGCTAAAAAAATTGATTTAATATTTGAAACCTTAAAAAATACGAATTTAAAATGCGAAATAATAAGATTTATTCACACAAAAGCCGAAAAACCATCAAATTTAGTATTAATTAAAGCAAGAAAATTAAGCAAAAGTGATGTGCTGATTTTGCCACCTTTAATATGTAACGATAGTAATGGCACAACAAAAGAATTTAATTCAATTTATCAAAATATCAAGGTTCAAAGTTATGATTTACAATAAAGATTACTCATATTCATTTGATGAGAGTAAATGTAGTGAGTGTGGCGGTAAGTGTTGCACGGGTGAGAGTGGTTATATATTTTTAACTAGCGATGAAATTATCCAACTAGCTAAGATAAAAAATACAACTTTTAATGATTTTGTTAATAAATATTGCATTAAAGTAGGCGTTAGGTTTAGCCTAATTGAAAAGCCATACAATAATGGCTTTGCTTGTATATTTTTTGATGAAATTAATAAAAATTGTGGAGTATATGAAGCAAGACCTATGCAATGTAGAACATTTCCGTTTTGGGAATATTTTAAAAATAACCTAAAGGAGCTTAAAAAAGAATGTATTGGGGTAAATTAATACTAATCTTATTAGCTAGTATTACTTTTGCTGATAGTATTGATGATTTGCGTTTAAACGCAATGTTAAACGAAAATAATAATGCTAAATTATCTAGCGAATCATATTTAAAATTATATGATGAAACAAAATTAAAAGCTTATTTAGAAAATGGAATAAAACAAGGTTTTATTGCTAATTTAAATATGGATAAAGCAGTAAATACTTTAAGAGATATTGATAAAGATAATAATTTAATCAAAAAACTAGATATTGTTAAATTAGTAGAACAAAAAAATTATAAACAAGCAAAAAAAGAATATTACAAATTCATATCAAAAAACGAAGATTTTACACTAGCTAATGCTATGAGTAAGGAGCTGTTTAATCAAGGATTAAAAAAAGAAGCCTTACAAATATCTAAAGATTATTATAAAAAATATAGCAATTTATACTCATTATATTTATATATTGAAATGCTTATGGCTAACGAAAAATATAAAGATGTAGTAAAACTAACAGAAGAATTTAATAAAACCGCAGAAGAAAATAATAAAGTAGATACAGAATTAGCTCCTTTTTTATTAATGCGTTTAAATGCTTTAAAAGCTCTTAATATGTGGGAGAAAACGATTAGATTAGACCCTAAAGGCTATTCAGAACAAATATTAAAATTATTTAAAGAAAAAGATTATAAAAATATCAAAGAATATACTAAATTAGTGCCTATAAATCCTGATTATTCATTGTTTTTATTGTATAGATTAGAAGCGCTTTATGAACTTAATAATTCTTCAGATATTGATGAGATTTTTAGCTTAGGAATGAAGCTTTATGAATTTACAAATAATAAAGATATTTTATACACAATAACTAAGAAATTATTGGAATTTAACAAGAAAAAAGAACTTTATGAAATAGCTAATTTAGATGATGAATTAGCTTATAAAGTATATTTTAATTTAAAAGAATATAAAAAACTTAGTGAATTTTTATATCAAAAAGCAATTAAAGAAAATAATAATAGTTATTTAATAGAATCATATATATACGAAATGCTAGATAATCCTAAAGAATTTGATTATTTCAAATTAGATGAATTAGTAGCTAAAGGTGGTGTTGCTCCTAATATGCTAAATATATATGCTTATACAATAATTGATGAAAAAATTGATATTGCAAAAGGTATAAAACTAATACAAAAAGCTTTAGAACAAGAACCTGATAATGCTTATTTTCTTGATACTTTAGCTTGGGGCTATTATTTAATAAATGATTGCAAAAATGCACAAGAAACTATGCAAAAAGTATTACAAAACGAAGATGTTTTAAATGAAGATGAAATAAAACTGCATAATCAAAGGATAAATAAATGCAAGAATTAAGCAAAGAAATTCTAATAAAAAGTCTTGGATTTAATCTGTTTTATCCAAGAGATTTAAGTGAATTTAAAAATGAAATAATTAAATTTAGCTATGACTTAAATGATTTAAATGATGCTTTTATTACCAGTGATTTTGATGAGCTAGGTTATGCTAGGCGTTATGTTAAAAAGCATTTATTTTATTATTCAAAAAACTTAAGCGAAGATGAATTAATCAAAGCTAGTATTTACGGAGCTGATGGGATTGTTTTGGATAAAATTGCTAATAATGATTTATTAAATCTTGCAAAAAATTGTGGTTTTAGCTTAGGATTTTTAGCTAAAAATAATATAGATTTATTTAAAGCTACCATAAAACAATTTGATATTTTTATTGCTAACGATAAATTATTAAAAAATGTTCCAAATACTAAATATAAAGGAATTCTTAATGCAACACCTAAAAGCACCTTGGCGTGATAAATATTTTAAAGAAGATAGAAGTTTATGTCCTTTTTGCGAAGTTAGTGAAGTGTTAGTTTATGAAGATGAATTATGTAGGGTTTTAATGAATAAATATCCTTATTCTCCAGGACATATTCTAATAACTCCTAGAAAGCATGTTGAGTTTTTAAACGATTTAGATGAGATAACTTGGCTTAGAATGGCAAAAATAGCTAGATTTGCTGAAAATATTATGAGAACAACCTTACACGCACAAGGAGTAAATATCGGACTTAATTTAGGCGATGCAGCAGGTGCTGGTATAGCAAAACATTTGCATTTACATGTCTTACCAAGATGGCATAAGGATACTAATTTTATAACCACTATTTGTGATACTAGAGTTATAGGGACTAGCCTAGATGAATTATATTTAAAGATAAAAGAGAGCTTTAAAAACTACAATGCAGCTAATTAGTGCTAAAGAATTTTTAAATACTAATAAAAATATTTTAATAGACGCAAGAAGTCCAAATGAATACAAAAAAGCACATTTAAAAAAAGCCTTAAACTTTTTTGCCTTAAATAACGAAGAGCATAAGTTAGTAGGGACAAAATATGCTACTAATAAATTTAACGCAAAGTTATTAGGAGCTAGTTTTATTTGCAAAAACACAAGCATTCATCTTAAAAAAATACAAAATATAGCAAATCCACATAAAGATGAAATATATATTTATTGTGCTAGGGGCGGTCAGCGAAGTGGTGCGATAGGTCATATTTTAAGTGAGATTGGATTTAAAGTCTATAAATGCGAAGGTGGTTTTAAAGAACTTAGAAACGAGATGATTTCATATCTTAATAGCTATCAAAATCCTAATTTTGTAAGCCTAGCAGGAAATACAGCTTGTGGTAAAACAAGGCTTTTAAAATTACTTGATAATAAAATAGATTTAGAAAAATTAGCCCATCATTTCGGCTCAACTTTTGGCTCTCGTGGGTTTTTACAACCTAGCCAACAGCAATTTGATATAAATCTAATAAATGAATTAAAAGCATTAAAAGATGCAAAAGTATTCATAGAAGCAGAGAGCAAAAACATAGGAACTATAACTTTATTTAATAATTTTTACGAGCAAATGAATAGCGGTATTAAGGTGTTTTGCGAAGCTAGTTTGGATATTAGAGTGCAAAATTGTGTGAATGATTATCAAAACATTAGCTCGGAATTTTTTTATTTTTGCCTTGAGAGATTAAAGCCTTATTTAGGAAATGCCTTAGTTTATGAGCTAAGCACTGCTTATAATAATAAGGATTTAAAAAGTGTAGCAAAAATACTTTTAATCAATTATTATGATAAGGTCTATAAAAAACCTAAGGAATTTGATTTATTATTAAATCTTGATGATTTAGAAAAAGCTAAAAACGAGTTAATGAAATTGTAATTTTATAATCTAAAGGATTTTTATGGATAATGTAAGCTCAAGCATATTAACTTTTAATGAATTAACCGAACTAAATCTTAGCATACCTGATTATCAACGCCCTTATGTATGGGAATTAAAGCAGGTTAAAAAATTAATTGAAAGTATAAATAAAGATGAAAAATTACTTGGTTCAATCGTGTTATATAAAAATAATGACACCTATGAAATAATAGACGGACAACAAAGACTAACCACTATAAAACTTATTTTAAAGGCTTTAGATAAAAATAATAAGTTTTTAGAAAATGCTAAATATTATCATCAAATATCACACATAAAAATTAAGCAAAATTACGAATACATTCAAAAATACTTAAAACAAAATAATAACTTTTATGATAAATTAAAAAATACTAATTTTATTTGTATTAGCACGAATGATATAAAAAGAGCTTTTGTGTTTTTTGATAATATCAATACTAAGGGCAAAAAGCTAGAAAATTATGACTTAATCAAAGCATATTGGGTATTAAATACCAATAATGATTTAATTAATTACTATGTTAAAAAATATAATGATTTTATTGAAGATGGGAAAAAGCACGAACACCCTACATATAATGGAGTAATTTATAATAATTATTTTCAATATTTTTTAAAAAATATAGCTATGATTAGGGGGTCTATGCGTGAATATAATAAAAACTATCAAGATATTAATATCATAGATGAATATTGTAAAATCACTCCTTTTAGTGCTGGATTAAATATAAATAATATAAATGCAAGTTTTACTAATGGGGTTAGCTTTTTTGCTTGGGTAAAAAAGCACTATGAAAATACAAAATTAATAGCAAAAAGTGATTTTATAAGTAAATTCCAAAAACTATATGTAAATAATAATTTATATCACTATACTATTTTTGTTTTGATTATATATCTTGATAAATTCCCTGATGGTGATTTTAATAAAATAGCTAGAATGATAGTTAGGATTACTTATTATAGAGCTATTAATAATGATACAAAATATTCTTATCAATCTTTAATCCAAGATTGCAAATATATAATCCAAATCATTTTAAGCTCAAATATAGAAGAAGAATTAGTTTATAGATTAAATGATTTAATAGCTCATTATCCTTACAAACAATGTATTAAACAACTTGAATTTTTAGAGCAAGAATTTAAAAATTATGGTATTTTAGGAGCTTCTTATGAATAGCAAAATCATTAAAATAAGCGAAATAAATCAAAGCATTGTAATACCGATTTATCAAAGGTTATATGAATGGGATAAAGAGCAAATTAAAATGCTTTTAGATGATATTTTAAATGCAAACGAAGAATATTTCATAGGCACAATTACAACTAGCTTAAAAAATAATGAATTAATAATAATTGACGGGCAACAAAGGCTTAGCACTATATTTTTCTTATGTGCTTATATGTGCTATGAAAATAACAAAATGCAAAAAGCTGAAGGGGAATTTGCAAATGCTTTTAATTTTGCGTATTTAGAAAATGAATGTAGATTTAAAATGCCTTTAAGAGAAGATATAACAGATGCTATTTGGAATTATGATTTTCATAATTTAGGCGAGAATATAGACAATGCTTTTAATACTTTTGAAGAGTATTTTAAAGACAATGATAAGTCAAAATTAAACGAAAACCTTTTTAAAAATATAAAAATTAATTTAGTAATTTTAGATGATAATTTAGGCGAATATTTTTTAACTATGAATAGCAATTTAATTCAATTAAATCCAAGTGATATTTTAAAATCATATTTACTAAATCTCTTAAAAGATGATGATAAATATTTTTATTATTCAAATATTTTAAATGAATGTATGCAAATGGATAAAATAGCTGATTTTAATACAGAATACAAAGCTCTTAGTATAGATGATATTTTAAATACCAAAAATCATGAAAATAATATAAAAATATACGAAAGCCTTATTGATTACCCTACTTTTGTTTTATATGTTTTTAAGATTTTATTTCCAAATAATATAGAAATTAACAAAAACAAATTCTTAGAAAATACTTGGAATAAAATAGAGCAAACAAAAGAAAACGCCATAAAAATAATAAATGCTTTAAAAGAATATAGAATTATTTTTGATAGAAGAAGTGTTAGAAAAACTCACGAAGATTATAAGCTTTTAGGAGATTTAAAGGATGCTAAGCTTGAATTGTTTTTAAATTATTTAAGAGTAGCTAGAAATCCTAGTGAATATTTAGAAACTTTACTAACTTGTAAAAGTGATGAAGATTTATTTAAAGAGCTAAAAAACCTAGATGATAATCTAGCAAAAAACGACAATCTTGATGATTTAAATTATAATCATCAAAATATTGTTTATTGGTTACAACGCTATGAATACTATCTAATGCAAGATGTTGATTTTAAAAACAACTATAAAAATTACATTGCAAATTACCGCTTTAGAGATATTAATTCAGTTGAGCATATTTACCCACAAAGCAAAAGTAAAATTGATGACTTAGGCAATTTAGCCGTAATAAGTGATAGTGAAAATTCACAATTTAGCGATAAAGATTTTAATAAAAAGAAAAATATTTTTCAAAATTTCATAAATGAAAAAATAATAATTAGTCTAAAATTATTAGAAGTCTATTCTAAAAATAGCTGGGATTTAGAAGAAATTAATGCCTATCATAAAAAAATGCTAGATATTTTAAATAATTCCTTTTAAGCTAAATACAAAATTATTTAAAATTCCATAAAAAATATTAAGAATTTAAAATAGATTTTGTGTTTAAAAAGTCTTTAGATAAAACGACTAAAATAGCCCTAAAGGATAAATTATGGATTTTACACATTTACATTTACATACAGAATATTCGCTTTTAGATGGCGCAAATAAAATTGATGAATTAGCAAAAAGATTAAAAGAGTTAAATTTTAAATCTTGTGCAATAACTGATCACGGGGTTATGTTTGGAGCAATTCATTTTTATAAAAGTATGAAAAAGCACGGAATTAAGCCTATTATTGGATTTGAAGGCTATTTGCACGATGATGATGATTTAAGTAGCACTGCAACCAATCGCCGTTGGCATATATGTTTATTTGCTAAAAATCAAAAAGGCTATGAAAACCTTATGTATCTTACTTCAAGAGCTCATATAGATGGTTTTTATTATCGCCCTAGAATTAATAAAAAATTATTAAAAGAATATAGCGAAGGTATAATCTGTAGCTCTGCTTGTCTTGCAGGTGAGATTAATTGGCATTTAAATGATAAAGAAGTTCGTCGCAATGGAAAAACAAATGCTGATATGGGTGCTAAAGGCTATGAAGGTGCAAAAGCAGCCGCACTTTGGTATAAAGAAGTTTTTAAAGATGATTTTTATCTTGAAATTATGAGAATGGGTATAAATTCTCAATTAAATATAGATACAAATATACTTAAATTAGGAAGAGAATTAGGCATAAAAGTAATAGCTACAAACGATTCACATTATACTTATAAAGATAGAGCTCAAGCTCAAAATATCTTTATGGCAATTAGCACAGGAGATATTGTAGGGGTTGATCCTGAAAGTGATGAAGCCAAAAAAGACAATGGCTTAAGACATACAATGAGTGAAATCTATGTAAAAAGCGCTGAAGAAATGCACGAATTATTCCTTGATGTGCCTGAAGTTGTGCAAAATACTCAAGAAATAGTTGATAAATGCAATTTAGAGCTAAACTTAGGAAACCCTACTCCACCAAATTTTAAATTCGCTCTTGAATATGCTGAAAAAATTGGCTTAGAATTGCCTAGTCAAGATATGTTTAGCTTTAGCAATGATGATGTATTGTTTGAAAGGCTTTGTTGGGACGGGCTTAATAAGCGTTTAGTATATATTGATGAGAGTAAACACGAAACCTATAAAGAGCGTTTAAGAACTGAAATCAACATTATTAAAAATATGCGTTTTAGTGGTTATATGCTAATCGTTCATGATTTTATAAAAGCTGCTAAGGATATGGGTATTCCTGTTGGACCTGGTAGGGGCTCTGCCGCAGGTTCATTGGTATCGTTTTGTTTAGAAATAACTGACCTTGACCCACTTCCTTATAATCTACTTTTTGAGCGTTTTTTAAATCCTGAGCGTGTATCTATGCCTGATATTGATGTGGATTTTTGTCAAAATAGGCGTGAAGAAGTAATTGATTATGTTGTAAAAAAATATGGTCGCTATAACGTAGCTCAAGTAATTACCTTTGGTAAATTACTTGCAAAAGGTGTTATTCGTGATGTTGCAAGGGTTTGTGATTTACGCATAAAAGATGCTGATACTTTAGCAAAATTAGTCCCTGATGAGCTAAAAATCACTCTAAAAGATGCTTACGAAAAAAACCCTGATATTAAGGCTTTCATTGAAGATTTAGACAATCGTGCAGAGTATAAAAATATAGTTTGCCACCCTGATGACGTAAGGGGCAAAAGCAAAATCGGAACTAGAGTTTGGGAGTATTCATTAGCACTTGAAGGACTTAATAGAAACGCAGGAATGCACGCTGCTGGAGTGGTGATTTCAAACGAAGAATTATGGAAAAAAACCCCATTGTTTAAACAACCAAAATCAGACGCATTAGTAACTCAATATATGAAAGATTATCTTGAAGATGTTGATTTGATTAAGTTTGACTTCTTAGGACTTAAAACTTTAACCGTTATTGATAATGCTATAAAACTCATTAAGAAACGCCATAATATAGATATAGACTGGAACAAAATTGATGTAAATGATAAAGGCGTTTATGATTTAATTCAAACAGGAAATACTCTTGGGATTTTCCAAATAGAAAGCTCGGGAATGCAGGATTTAAATGCTAGGCTTAAGCCAACTTGCTTTGAAGACTTAATCGCTGTTTTAGCACTTTATCGCCCAGGGCCACTTGATAGTGGAATGGTTGATGATTTTATAGATATTAAGCACGGAAGAAAACCAGCTGTATATGCTTTCCCTGAATTAAAGCCTATTTTAGAGCCAACTTATGGGGTTATTGTATATCAAGAGCAAGTTATGCAAGTAGTTCAAACCATTGGTGGATTTAGCTTAGGTGGAGCTGATTTGGTTCGTCGTGCTATGGGTAAGAAAAAGCTTGAAGAAATGGTGAAATTAAAAGGAGAATACCTAGAAGGTGCTATAAAACAAGGCTTTGATGAGAAAAAGGCTGATGATTTATGGGAGCTTATTTTAAAATTTGCTGAATACGGCTTTAACAAATCTCACTCAGCAGCCTATGCTCTAGTAGCCTTTCAGACTGCTTATCTTAAAAAATATTATGAAACAGAATTTATGGCAGCATTACTAACTAGCGAAGAAGGAAAAGTTGAAAAAATTGAAAAATATAAAGATGAGCTAGATAGATTAGGAATAGAGCTTTTACCACCTAATATAAACGATGGCACAAGGGAATTTAACGTTACTATAAAAGATGGAAAAGCTGCTATTGTCTATGGGCTTGGCTCAATTAAGAGCTTTGGAATTCCTAGTGCTGAAGGACTTGCAAAAGCTAGAGCAGATAAGCCATTTAGCGATATGAAAGACTTTATTGCAAGGGCTGATGCTGCTTATATGAATAAAAAAGGCTTAGAAGCTTTAGCTAAGACGGGTTGTTTTGAATGTATTGGGATTAATAGAAAAAGTGCTTTAAATGCAATTGATTATATTATTAATGAGTTTAAAGCAAAAAAAGAGCATGATAAAAGATTGCAAGAGAGTTTATTCTCTCAATTTGAAACAGAATATCATAGTAGTATTGATATTACAAACCAAGAAGAATTTAGCGTAGCAGAATTAGCCGAGTTTGATAAAGAATATTTAGGAATATATCTTGGCTCACACCCGCTAGATGAGTTTAAAAAAGAAATTAAATCAATTGAGCATTATAAAAGTAGTGATTTTGAGAATTTAGATGATGGGGAATATCAAGCATTTTGCTTAGGAATTATTGAAGAAGTTGATTTTAAACAAAGCAAAAGCGGTAAAAGCTATGCAAATATTAAAGCGCTTGATTATTATTCAAATTTTAATATTTTATGTTTTAACCCTGATTTAATAGATGTTTTAGCATCAAAATATAAAGCAATGAACCTAGCAGCTCAAGATGTAAAAACCAAAAAATCTCTTTACGCATTTATTTTAAATCTTAAAAGAGATAATGCAAAAAATACTTTATTTTTAAATAATTTAATAGAAGTAAATGCTAGTGAAATAGGTGTAAATACTGATGATAAAAACGCTCTTGGATATGAAGTGTTTAGTAAAAAGGGTGGTAAGAAAATTAAGGGCGATATTAAAAGATTTTCTCATCTAACTCAAAATATTGAATACTTAAAAAGTAGCGATTTTAACAAGGCTGATTATGGAGATTACAATGCTTTTTGCTTAGGAATAGTAACTGAAGCAGAATTTAAAGTAAGCAAAAAAAATAAAGCCTTTGCTAAGCTTAAAGTGGTTGATGAAGGTGGAGAATTTGATATTTTATGCTTTAATGATGAAGTGTATAAAAAGCTAGAAAATGAGTTTTTTAGTAAAGAAAAAGAAGAGAATTTATATGGATTTGAAGTTAGTTTAAGAGCTGATGAGAATGGAGTTGGGGTATTTATTGATGATTTTTTCTTAATTACTAACGAGCTTATAAAAGAGCCAAGTGAGAATAAAAACTCATTAGGTTATGTGGTATTTGAAAAACGAATAGCAAAACCAAGAAGGCAGTATTCTAAAGAAAATAAAGAAGAATTTACACAAAGTCCAAAAGCTTTTGAAGGAGAATTTATACAAATTGATTTATTAAATATCAGTGCAGAGATTTTGCAAGAAATCACAAGATTGATTAAAGAGAATTTAAGTCAAAATGTAAGTGCAAAAGAAATTGTTTTAGAATTTTTAGATGATTCTTGCGTGAATAAATATTCAAGAAGATTTGGTTTAAATAATGAAGCTATAGAGAAAATAAAGGAATTATCAAAAATTAGCTAAAAAATTGATATTTAAATTCTAGTGGATAAAGAATTTATAAAATAAATTATAAGACTTTATCCACTAAATAATCTTTTAATTTTATAACTAACTTAGATAAAAGTAAAAGAATTTAAAACATAGATTTTTAATAAGTCCTTATTAAGTATAAAATGCTAGTTAAGTAATACAAAATAAGTTGTATAAATTTTACAAAAGCTTTAGAATTAGGCGTTTGCTAGTATTTTTTAAAGTTAGATAAGACTTAAAGCTTTCAAAACTAAAATAGATTTTTCTTACAGGGTTTAAACTGATTAGCTAAGTGTAAGCTCTCATAAAGCAAACCTATTAGCTAGAATAAATATCTTTAAAACCTTTGCTTGTTATGATTTTTATAAAAAAGCAATACACAAAAATACCTAAAAGAATACGAAAATCAAATTCTAAACAAAATAATAAATGCTTAAAATAATAATTAAAATAACAAATTAGTATAATTTACTTCCAAAAAGAAGATATATTGAAAAAGTTATTGTGTTTTATACTTTTAAGCATTTGCATTATCGGTTGTTCTAAAACAAATATGCTAGAAAAAATCAAATGCGATCAAGATGATTACATTGCTTGCGTTCTCTTAGGTTATAATTATAAAGATAATTATGGTTATCAAAAGGCTGCACAACTAGCTACAAAAGCTTGTAATGATGAAGATTTTGAAGCTTGCTATCATTTAGGAGTTTTATATGAAAACGCACAAGGAGTAGAGCAAGATTATACTAAAGCATTTAATCTTTATAAAAAATCTTGCGAAGGTGGGTTTATTTATAGTTGTAATAATTTAGCTGGTTTATATGTTAGCGGAAATGGCACAAAACAAGACTATGCAAAAGCAGTAAAGCTTTATACTAAAACTTGTAGTGATGAGTATGCTGTTAGCTGTTATAATTTGGGATTTTTATATAATGTTGGAGTGGGTGTAAAGCAAGATTATACAAAAGCAATTCAATTTTATACAAAAGCTTGCGATAAAAACTATGCGAGTGCTTGTAGTAATTTAGGAACTTTATACCAAAAAGGTGAAGGTGAAAAACAAGATTTTGTTAAGGCTGTAATATTCTATCATAAAGCTTGTGAGAAAAATAATGCAATAGGTTGTATCAATTTAGGGTTTATGTATTTTAAAGGACAAGGTATAAAACAAGATACTCAAATAGCTAAACATTTTTTCAATAAAGCTTGTGATTTAGGCAACAATATAGGTTGTGAGAATGCTATGCAACTTAAATAAATATATTTAATTATTTTTAACTAAAAAATCTATATAAAAATAGTGATTTAATGTAATTGCTATATATAAATTTAACTAAAATAAGAGATTAAAAAACTTTTTTCAAGTGAAAATGTCTAGATAATGCTACAAGATATAAATAGAATTAAATAAGAGTTTTCGTTTCTAGCAAATCTAAAGGCTATGACATTCAAGAATTTGTAATGCGAGATTTTAATGATTATGTATATATAATTGCAGAAAAAAATAATTAAATTTAAAGGGAAATTATGAAAGCAGCAGTTTTAAATAATTTTAAAAGTGATTTAGAAATAAAAGAAATTGATATTCCAAAAATAACAGATGATGAAGTTTTAATTAAAGTAACTTATGCAGCCGTAAATCCACTAGATAATCTTATAAAAGATGGCGCACTAAATATAATAACTCCTTATAAATTACCACTAATTTTAGGCAATGAATTAGTAGGAGTTATAACTAGCATAGGTAAAAATGTAAAAAAATTTAAAGTTGGGGATAGAGTTTATGCAATGTGTGAAAAAGCATTTGCTGAATATGTAGCGATAAATCATAAGTATATAGCAAAAGTGCCTGAATATTTAAAAGATGATGAAGCAGCTTGCGTGCCACTAGCCTCTTTAACATTTTTACAAGCTATTAAAATAATGAATGCTAAAAATGAAAACTCAATATTTATTTCTGGAGCTAGTGGGAGTTTTGGAAATCTTGCTTTGCCACTTGCAAAAGAGTTTAAAATATATGCTAGCGGAAATGCTAATTTTAAGCAAAAAGCCTTAGAATTAGGCGTTTGCGAGTATTTTACAAAAAGCGATGATTATACAAAAATTAAAGTAGATTTTGTAATAGATTGCATTGGTGGAAATGAAACTTTTAAGCAGTTTAAAATCCTAAATAAAGGCGGAAAGCTAGTATCTTTAAAGGGTATGCCTGATATAAAATTTGCTAAAAGCTTGAAGCTTTCAAAACTAAAGCAGATTTTATTTTATTTTGCAGGACTTAAGCTAAACAATGCCGCTAAAAAAGTAGGCTGTGAGTATCATTTTATGTTTGTTAATAAAAACGGCGAAGAGCTTAAGCAAATATCTTCTATGCTAGATAATATAAAATACCGCCCATCAGTCGGTGAGATTTTTAGCCTAAATGATATAAACCAAGCTTTAAAAAGTGTAAAAAATAACAATAAAATCGGTAAGGTTTTAATTAGACTTTAGGAGGTTTTATGGCAAGTAGTAGACGCAGCAAAAACACTTCACAATTTTCAATAATTAGTATAAAATTATGATTAAATTATTTTAATTTAATATAATTATTGTCAAAGAATATAATTTAAGGAAATTTGTTATGATTATTTGTGGGATAGATTTTGATTTAATAGATAGTATAGAACAAATTACGATTGCAGATAGTTTTGTTAAAGGCGGAAATAAAATAGGTACAGGTCATGGCGAAGCAAAGCTTTATGTCGGGCAAATAACAGATAATAGAACACAAGAATTTTTTAATCTAAATCCACAAAATAAGCCTATTAAATGTTTTATATTAAAAGACGACCTTTATAGATATCTACTAGATACTAAAATAGAATATCAACATCCTACGCAAAATTATCAATCAGCTAGTCTTATGCCTATGCTTTGGCAAAAAAGATTGGAAAATCTTTCATCAAAAAACAATGTGCTCGAATTTGAACTAATAAATACAAACGTCACTCCGCCTAGAATTTATTTAAATACCCCAAATACAAATGATGAGAATTATAATTTAATAAGAGAATTTGCTTTGCCAAATTTAAGCTATTTGTCTTGTCTAAAATTACGAGATAAAAGAACTTATCAAATTTATTTTTATTTTAGAATTTTTGCAGACCTTAGCTATTTATCAAATAACACCTTAATGGAAAACGAAATTATTGAAAATCCAATTATGGCTAAAAATATCAGAGATGGTCAAGCAAAATACAGACAAATTTTATTGCTTGAGTGTCCATTTTGCCCTGTAACAATGGTAAACTATGATAGATTGTTAATCGCAAGTCATATTAAACCTTATGCCCATTGTAACGATTATGAAAAATATGACCCCAAGAATGGACTTATGCTCACTCCAACCATTGATAAGTTGTTTGATAAAGGCTTTATTACATTTAACATAAATAAACAAATTGTGTTAAGCCCGTGGTTATCAAAACACACTTTCAGGTGCTTAAATTTAACAGAAGGGACTATATATCCTAATTTGCCTTTTGATGAAAAAAGAATTGCTTATATACAATATCATAATCAATCTGTTTTCAAAGCTTGAAAAATTTGTTCTAAGATTTTAACAAGAATATTAACTACAATTGAGTTACCAGCTTGTTTATACATTTGTGTATCGCTTACAACAATTTTAAAACTATCATCAAAACCCATTAAACGCAAACATTCTCTTGGGGTTAATTTGCGAATTCTTCCAGCATGAGTAACATAATTATCAACCCCAGCTCTATGCATTTTATGCATTGTGTTTAAAAGTGGTCTTGCAATGTTTAAATCAGTTTTTGTGCTAGTTTTAAAATTTTTTGTGCCACCTGCTAGAACATAATCTTTTACTTTGTCGCTTAAATAATACTTCTCTTCTACATTTCTTATATCAAATATAAACTCATCAGGCTCTAAGGCTGTTTCAAAAACAAAATCTCCGTGCCAGTTATATTGTTGATTTGCTTTTTGACAAAGTGCTATTTTACCATTAATTTGGGTGTATTTTTTAAGACGATTTTTGGAGCTTGTAACAAATTTAATACCTTTTTCTTTTAGGTAATATTTACTATCTGTAAAATCTTGTAAAAAATCTTGCATAGTGCTTGTAAGCTCTATTGGTTTTGGAAAATTAAATTTAACATTATCTTTAAAACCAACCACGAAAATTCGTTCTCTGTTTTGTGGAATTCCATAATCTTTTGAGTTTAAAATTTGAGAATAAATTGTATACCCTAAATCTTTAAAAGTTTCTTGCACTATTTGCCATGTTTTGCCTTCGTCGTGATTTGTTAATCCTTTTACATTTTCATAGATAAAAACTTTTGGTTTACATTCTTTTATCACTCTTGCATAATCATAAAACAAAGTGCCACGAGTATCTTCAAAACCTTTACGGTTACCAACAATAGAAAAGCTTTGACAGGGACTACCACCCGCTAAAATATCTATTTGTCCTTCAAAAGGTGTGGCGTCAAATTTAGCAATATCGGTATGCCAGCTACTTTCATTTATATCATAATTTGCAAAGTAACTTTGTTTTACAAAATCATCTATGTCGCCAGCAAATTTTATTGTATGATTAATGTTTAATTTTTTTAATGCCATTTCAAAAGCACCTATCCCACTAAATGTGGATGCTACTTTTAAATTGTTCATATATTATATTTCCTTGTAATTTCTTATTGTGTTAAGTATATCAAATATTTTAAAATAACCCTCATGCTCAATGGCTCGTTTTGCTTTTATATAATTCTTTATAAGTAATATTGCTAAAATAATTTTCAATCTTCTTAATTGTTGTAATTATATACAGTTTTTCTTAAGCTTGTGCATACATTGTTTGTTTAAAAACTATCTATATATTAATAAAAAATATTATACACTCAATTACATATTTTTAATAATATAAAATATTTATATTGTAGCTTAAAGAAAAATATAACAGCGTGGTATTTTCTGCTTTTTTAATAAAATAGTAATACTATAATACTAAGAGATGAAAGAATTGTTATAATATTTGTAATTTAAATCAATGACATATTAAAATGTTAATAAAAAATGGCGAAGAGCTTAATCAAATATCTTCTATGCTAGATAATATAAAATACCGCCCATCAGTCGGTGAGATTTTTAGCCTAAATGATATAAACCAAGCTTTAAAAAGTGTAAAAAATAACAATAAAATCGGTAAGGTTTTGATTAATTTAAATAATTAGAACGCTTATAAAATATCTTTCTAATTTAAATTCTAAGAATTTAAATTAGACTAATTATATTTATATTTTAGTTAAAAAACTCAGGGTGTTTGTCTTTTAATAAAGCCATAGTTTCTAAAATAAGCTCAAAATCATCTTCACTCTTAGCTTCATCAATTAGCTCAAGATAAGTAAATGCAGCCTTTTCTAGGCAATTTTTCTTAACTCCTGCATAATACAAAGCAGCTTTATGCATTAGAGCAATCTCATACATTAAATCTTCAATTTCTTCATTTTTCATTAAATTTCTCCAAATAAGTTTTAGTTTGTTCGTAAATCTTAGAATATACACTACTATCTTTATAGCTTGTAAATATCCCGCCACTAGCATTTGCGTGACCGCCACCATTAAAAGCCGTTTTTGCAAATAAGCTAACATCAATTTTATTATTAGCCCTAAGAGAGATTTTCTTGCCAGGATTAATTTCTAAAAAGAAATCATATTCAGGATTTTTTACTAAAAAATCATTTCCTATAACGCTAACATTTCCTATATCATAGACTAATAAGCCTTTTTTATCTTTATAATAAATCGTATAATCTTGCTTATTTTCGCTTAAAATCCTTACTAAATAATCGCTTATTAAATTACACAAAGTATCGTTTTTGTCATTTTTAAAAAACTCTTTTTTAATACTATGAGTTGCATCTTCTAAAGCAATATTTGGATTTTCAAGATGAAAATATTCTCTAGCTTTGTTTAATAAAAAGAACATATAAGCGTGATTTTGCTTAGCAAACATAGTTCTATTTATCTCCTTACTGCTAGCAATTATTTGCATTAATATTTTGCCTAATTCAAAATATTTGCTATCACTTAGCCAAATATCAATGCTATTTATAATATCTACCATTAGGCTTAGCTCTTTATTTTCTCCAAAAATTTTACTAAAAAAATCATAAGTAATCTTAGTAGCACACCTTGAACTATCTAAAAAATACCAAGGATATTTTTCCATACAAGCTTTGCCTGTTTGATGATGGTCAAGCAATAATAATTTTGCGTGATTTAGCCTTGCAACCCTAGAAGTAAATTCTTCGCAAACACTTTCAATAGGATTTACATCAGTTATTAAAATAAGAGCAAATTCATCAGGATTTGCTTCTACTTTTATCATAATTTCTTCAAATTTTTCTTCAATTTCTTTGCCATAATTAGAATTATAAAATTCACAATCCTTAAAATAATTAGCTACCACATATTGGCAACCATATCCATCTAAATCAGTGTGGCTTAGGTGATATATTTTCATTATTTTCCTTTCTAAATTGCTGCATCAACATTACCTATATTATCAAAATCAGCGTTATTTGCAATCTCGCTATAAGCAAGAACAACAACTTGTTTTAATCCAAATCTTTCACAAATCTCTTTTATCTTTCTTCTAAGACTAGGTTCTACTAATAATATAAAAGTATTTGAATGCATATTATAATGCTCTTTTACTTTATCGCTAATTGCTGTATATAAAGCGTGGGTTTGCTCTGTATTGATTGCTAGGGTTGTTGTGCCGTTCTTATTAGTTACTAGCATTTCCAATAAACGCCTATTTACTTGCATTGATAGTGCATAAAATTGTAATTTGTTATTATCATCTAAATACATATTAGTAATTACTCTATTAAGACTAGCTCTTACATGATCTGTTATTGTATCAATATCTTGAGTATAAGGCACTAAATCAGATATTGTTTCTAATATACTTATCATATCTTTTATTGGAATTTGCTCTTTTAATAATTCTTTTAATACCTTTTGTATAAGACCTATTGAAGTGATTTTCAATACTTCTTCAACCAACACACTTTGAGTAAGCTTTAATCTATCTAATAAAGAATTTACTTCTTGCCTTGTTAAAAGCTCGGCTGCGTGCTCTTTAACCAATTCACTTAAATGCGTGCTAATTACTGCACCAGGATGAACCACTACATAACCACTCATTGTAGCTTTATTTTTTTCACTTGGGTCAATCCAAATAGCTTTTGAACCAAAAGCAGGTTCTATTACTTCTATTCCTTCTATTTCATCGGTTTCATCAAAACCATTATCAATTGCTAAAAATTTATCAGGATATATGATATTTTTTGCAATTGAAATTCCTTTAATTCTAAAATCATATTCATTAGGGTCTAACTGAATATTATCAATTATTCTAATATCTTGCATTAAAAAGCCTAGATTTTTAGCTATTGTTTGACGCATTGTTGGAATTCTATCTATTAAATCACTTTCAGCAACTTTTACTAAAGAATATCCGATTTGTAATTCAAGCATTTCAAGATTTAAGCTTTCTTCGTTTTTCTTTTTACGCTCTGCTGCAATTTCAGCTTCACTTTTTCTAGGTGGTGTTGTGCTTTGAGCTGGTGCTGCTCCACTTGTGTTTGGTTGTTGAGCTGCTCCTTTTTGCTTTGGCTTAGGACTTAATAAATCTTCATCTTTAGTCTTCATAAGTAAAAAGCCAAGCCCACCAAATACAAAAGCCATAAAACCTAGTGAAATAGTAGGAAGACCAGGAACTAAAGCAAATACGAACAAAATAAACCCAACTATAAATAAGGTTTTATAATCTCCAAATAATTGCTCTAAAGATTTTTCAGCAAATGGTTTTTCTTCTTTGCTTGCACGAGTAATAATTATAGCTGTTGCTGTTGAAGTGATTAATCCTGGGATTTGAGATACAAGTCCATCTCCTATAGTTAAAATAGTATAACTAGAAGCAGCAGCATTTAATTCTAAATCGTGCTGAAACATACCTATTAAAAGTCCGCCAACTATATTAATAATAGTGATGATTATACCTGCAACTGCATCACCTTTAATAAATTTAGAAGAACCATCCATAGCTCCATAAAAGTTCGCTTCGCCTATTATTTCTTGACGCCTTTCTCTAGCTTGCTCTTCAGTAATAAGCCCTGCATTTAAATCAGCATCAATTGCCATTTGTTTTCCTGGCATTGCATCTAGCGTAAATCTAGCTTGAACTTCACTAACACGAGTTGAACCCTTTGTAACAACCATAAAATTAATTAATACTAAGATACAAAATACAACAACCCCTATTACATAATTTCCGCCTACAACAAATTCTCCAAAACTAGCAATTATATCACTAACTGCAGCAGGACCTTCATGCCCTTTGCTTAAAATCATTCTAGTGGTTGCGATATTAAGGCTTAGTCTAAAAAGAGTGATTATTAAAATTAATGTTGGAAAAGTAGTCAAATCAGTCGGTTTTGGAATATACATAGCTATTAAAATCATCAAAACCGATATAGCAATACTAAGTGCTAAGCAAAAATCAAGTATTCCAGATGGTAAAGGAACGATAATAATTGCTAAAATAGCAACTATTAAACCTACCATAGAAAGACTTTTAAATTTTACAAGTGGCTCTAAATAAGGAGCTACTAGGCTTAGCATAGTATTTTTTTGTTTTGCCATTATTTTAAAATCTGCTCTAAGGTAATATCAGTTAAAAAAGAATTTATTTTATCTTGTAAGTTGGTAATTATAGGATATATTTTACAAGTATCGTGCCTATTACTAGGACACTTATCATCTCCTGTGCATTCAAAAACTAAAGGCTCTTTTTTTTCAGCAGATATTATGACATCTTTTATATTTATTAAATTTGGTTCTTTTGCCAGAATAAAACCACCATTAATACCTTTATAAGATTTTAAAATATGCGCTCTTGCTAAATTTTGTAATATTTTTGCTAAAAAGCTTCTTGGTATATTTAATTCACTTGCTAAAGTATCTACATCTATTGGACTTTTATGTTTTGCAATGTAAATTAAACTAATTAAAGCATATTCACTAGCTCTTGTAAATAACATTGTTTTCCTTAAAATATTTTTATTTAAATCTTAACTTTTTTTATTTAATACATAGACTAAGCAATAATCATTCTTGATTAGGAGTTTAAAAAATATTTATTTTATACTAAAATTAAAAAGGAATTTAAACTCAAAAATGAGTTTAAATTCTTAAAAATTATAAAGAATACACGCTTAATGATATTTCTTCTAAAGCCTTTAAATAAGCTTTTGCAATATCAAGATTTGTAAAGCTTGCAACCTTACTCTCACTTGCTGCGCGTCTTATTTTAAATCCATCACTAAGGCTATTTTTTGCATCTCTTGGAGTATTAATTACTAATGTAATTTCTCCATTAACAATTTTTGAAATTATGTCATCTTCATCGCCTAATTTATTAACACTAATTGCATTAATTCCGTGATTATTAAAATAAATTGCTGTATTTTTAGTAGCTAAGATTTTATAACCTAAGTTCATAAATCCACGAGCAAGCTCAAGTGAATCAGCCTTATTTTTATCATCAATACTAAATAATACTCCGCCAAACTCTTCTATTCTAACGCCACTTGCAACAAGACCTTTGTAAAGTGCTTTGTTTGCACTTGTGCTAGTTCCCATAACTTCTCCAGTGCTTTTCATCTCAGGCCCTAAAACTGTATCCACTAAAGATAATTTTGAGAAGCTAAATACAGGAACTTTTACATAATACATTCCTTGTATTTCTTCAAATTCTTTAGTAATTCCTTGCTCTTTTAAGCTTATTCCTAAAGCAGCTTTTAAAGCTATATTTGCTAGGTTTTTATTAATTACTTTACTTAAAAACGGCAATGTTCTTGAAGCTCTTGGATTTACTTCTAATACATAAAGTTTATTTTCAAAATATACAAATTGTATATTTAAAAGCCCTTTGATTTTTAAAGCAAGTGCAAGTTTTTTAGTGTAATTAATAATTTCTTCTTTTACCTCATCACTTATACTAACACTAGGAGTTATTGCTGTGCTATCTCCACTATGCACACCTGCTCTTTCAATATGCTCTAAAATACTTGGTATATAAACATTTTCTCCATCACAAATAGCATCTACTTCAAGCTCTTTGCCACATAAATATTTATCAATTAATATAGGTTTATCAAGGCTTACTTCTGTTGCTTCTTGCATATATTTTTTAAGTTCTTCATCGTTAAATACAACTTGCATAGCTCTACCACCTAAAACAAACGATGGACGAACTAATACAGGATAGCCTATTAAATTAGCATTTTTGATAGCTTCATCAACGCTAATTGCGGTAATTCCTTTAGGCTGATTTAAGCCTAAATCACTCATTAATTTTTCAAATAATTTTCTATCTTCAGCAGTATTTATGCTATCTAAACTTGTGCCTAAAATCTTAACTCCATTTGCTTCTAAAAACTCAGCTAAATTAATAGCAGTTTGACCACCAAAACTAACAATTACTCCTAAAGGTTTTTCAATATTAATAATTTCTAAAACTTCTTCATTACTTAAAGGTTCAAAATAAAGCTTATTAGCCACGCTATAATCAGTTGATAATGTTTCAGGATTGTTATTAATTATTATTGCTTCATAGCCCATTTCTTTAATAGCCCAAATAGCATGCACGCTAGAATAATCAAACTCAATTCCTTGACCAATTCTAATAGGACCACTTCCTAAAACTATGATTTTTTGCTTATTGCTAATTTCATTTGTGTCTTTAAATTCTTTATTATAAGTTGAATAAAAACTTGGAATTAGATTTTTATAATCCATCGGCTGAACGCATTTATAAATAGGTCTTATATTGTTTTTAGCTCTTAGTTCATACACTTCTTTTTGCTTGCATTCCCAACGATGTGCGATAATTTTATCAGCTAGTCCTATTTGCTTAGCTTTTATAAGTGCTTGAATATCAAATTTTTTCTCTTTTAATTCGTGTTCTGTATCAATGATTTGCTTAAATGTGTCTATAAATAATCTTTGCATTTTAGTAAGATTCATAATCTCATCAACACTAATTCCACGCCTTAAAGCTTCTCCTATGAAAAATATTCTTTCATCTCCAGCTTTAATTAAACGCTTTTTGATTTTTTCATCTGTATATGTTTCGCCGTTTTTAAGACCTAGATGACAAATTCCATATTCAAGTGATTTAATAGCTTTTAAAATACTTTCAGCTAGGCTAGTTCCTAAGCCCATTACTTCACCCGTTGCTTTCATTTGAGTGCCTAAATAACGATTAGCATCTTTAAACTTATCAAATGCAAATCTAGGAGCTTTAGTAACTATATAATCAAGATTTGGTTTATACTCAAGATAGCTTAAGCCACTTGCTTCGTTTTTAATCTCATCTAAAGTTTTGCCTATTGCGATTTTTGCTGCGATTTTTGCTATAGGAAATGAAGTTGCTTTGCTAGCTAAAGCACTTGAGCGTGAAACTCTAGGGTTTACTTCAATAATAAAATATTCTTTTGTAATTGGGTTTAAAGCTATTTGAACATTACAACCACCTTCAATTTTTAATGCTCTTATTAATTTAATAGCAACATCTATCATTTGTTGTTTGATTTTTGGCTCAAGTGTTTGAGTTGGTGCAACAACCAATGAATCACCTGTATGAATTCCAACAGGGTCAATATTTTCCATATCGCAAATTAATATAGCATTATCAGCTCTATCTCTTATAACTTCATATTCAAGTTCTATAAATCCTGCTATTGATTTTTCAATTAAACATTGTCTAGTAGGAGAATAAATTAAGCCTTCGCTAGCTATTTTTTTAAGTTCAGCTTCATTTTCACAAATTCCGCCGCCAGTTCCACCCATAGTAAATGCTGGACGAACAACAACAGGATAACCACATTCATTAGCAAAAGAAATTGCACTCTTTGTATTATTTACAATAACACTTGGTGGAACAGGTTCATTTAATTCATTCATTAATGCTCTAAATAATTCTCTATCTTCAGCCTTATTAATAGTATCTAAGCTAGAACCTAATACCTTTATATTATATTCTTTTAAAATCCCTGCTTTATCTAATTCTATTGCCATATTTAAAGCAACTTGTCCGCCTAAGGTAGCTAAGATTGCATCAGGGCGAGTTTTTTTAATAACCTTTGTTACAAATTCTAAAGTAATTGGCTCTATATAAATCTCATCAGCAATATTTTTATCAGTCATAATAGTAGCTGGGTTTGAATTGATTAATATTACATATTTACCTTCTTCTTTAAGAGATAAACAAGCTTGAGTTCCTGCATAATCAAACTCTGCTGCTTGACCAATTATAATAGGACCACTTCCTATAACTAAAATTTTATTTACATCTTGCATTTTATTCTCCTTTAAAAATAATTTTTCCATCACAAATTGTAAGCTCTACTTTTGAGCTTAATACACTTCCCAAATAAGGCGTATTCTTGCCTAAACTAACGATTTCATCTTCTTTTAATTCCCAAGTTTTATCTAAATCAATTACTACAATATCAGCTATCGAACCAACTTTAAGCTCCCCTGCATTTTCTAAATTAAATATTTTTTTAGGATTAGTGCTAAAAGCGTTTAGAATTGTCTCAAGTTTTACTAAATTAGTTTTTACTAATTTTGTATAAAGCAATGAAAACGCAAACTCACTTCCTATAATTCCAAAATAAGCCTTATTAAATCCACCTTGCTTTTCATCTTTTGAATGTGGTGCATGATCTGTTGCTATTACTTCAATTATGCCTTCATTTAAAGCATTTATTAAATAATCTCTATCAGCTTTGCTTCTTAAAGGCGGATTCATCTTCCACATTCCATTATCTTCTTTAATATCTTCATCACAAGAAATTAAATGATGTGGAGTTACTTCGCAACTTATATTTACTCCAAGTTTTTTGCCAAACTCAACCATCGCAACACTTTCTTTAGCACTTATATGGCATACATGATAATTTGAATTGCATTCTTTACAAAGCAGCATATCTCTTGCAACTTGCACGCTCTCGCTTGAACTTGAAATTCCTTTAATTCCTAATTTTTTAGACTGAACTCCATCGTGCATATGACCGCCTTCAACTAGGTCTAAATCTTCGCAATGTGCAATTACATATTTATTTAATTTCGCACATTCTTTCATTGCATCTTTCATAATTTTTGCATTTGCAACACCTCTTCCATCATCGCTAAACGCAAAAACAAAAGGAGCTAATTGGCTAAAATTAACTAAGCTTTGACCTTTTTCTTCCATAGTAATAGCTCCATAAGGAAGAACTTTCATACAAGAATCTTTTTGAATTAAATCTAATTCAAGTTTTAAATTCTCTAAAGTGTCAGGCACAGGTTTTAGATTTGGCATAGCACAAGCTGTAGTAATTCCACCTTTTGCATTCGCCATTGAGCCTGTTTTTATGCTCTCTTTGTGTGAATATCCTGGCTCTCTTAAATGCTGATGAATATCAACAAAACCCGCACTAACAAGCTTACCTTTAACATCAATTATTTCTCCACTATAATCAATATTAGGAGCTATTTTTACTATTTTTTTACCTTCAATTAAAATATCAGTTTTAACAAATTTATTATCTATAAATGCGTTACAATTTTTAAGAAGCATTTTAAATCCTTTCATACACATAATCAAGTATTGCCATTCTAGCAAATACACCATTACTCATTTGAGTAAAAATCTTTGATTTTTCACATTCAACCAAACAACTATCAATCTCTACTCCACGATTAATTGGGGCTGGGTGCATTATGATTGCATCATTTTTTAATCTTTTATAATTATTAGTTGTAAGTGCAAAAGATTTTCTATATTTTTCTAAATCTAATTCGTTTTTATCGTGTCTTTCGTGTTGAATGCGTAAAAGCATACAAACATCAACCTCATCTATAATTTCATCTAATTTATAGTATTCATTATAAGAATTATCTTGATAAATAGGAGGTGCAGCTAAAAATACTTTAGCTCCAAGTCTTTCAAGCGCATCTTTATTTGATTTTGCTACACGAGAATTTTTTATATCTCCAACTATTGCTATTTTTAAACCATTAAAAGTATTAAAATGCTCATAAATCGTTACTAAATCAAGCAAACATTGAGATGGGTGTGCTCCACTTCCATCACCTGCATTAACCACTTTAGCATTAAGTCCTACTAAATCATCAAAATAATTATTTTGTTTATGTCTAATTACTAAAACGCTAGTTCCAAGACTTTCAAAAGTCTTACAAGTATCATATAAACTCTCGCCTTTATTTACACTTGAACTACTAGCAGAAAAATTAAGCACTCTAAAGCCAAGCTTAAGCTCAGCAACTTCAAAACTTGTCCTTGTTCTTGTAGAATCTTCAAAAAATAAATTAGCTATGATTTGATTTTCATAATTTTTAAAAAAGCCATCGTGTTGTTTGTAATACAAAGCTTTTTTTATAAGCGTATAAAAATCATCATTGCTAAGATTTTTAGTTGTTAAATAATCACGCATTGTCCTTCTCCCACGAGAGTAAGGCCTAACCGCCATTAGAAAACAATTTTAAATAAAGGGGATTGTATAAGTGAAGTTCAAAAAAATCTGTCAATAATAATATTTTAAACTTAAAATAAAATTAATTTTTATAAATTTTAGTAAAAATATATTTTAGGAATTTAAATTCCTAAAATATTTAATTCTCTCTAAAGAATTTTTGTGCCATTTGATTGGCTTTTGCTTTATCACGACCTTTTTTAAAGCTTTTATAAATTCCACTTACATAGTTTTCAAAAGTTTCTTGAGAATCAAGAGCCTTTTCATCTTTTTCTATCTTGGTATAAATTCCATTCTCATCAAGCGTGTAAGCTAATTGATTATCACTTAATTGAAGTCTTAAAATCTCTGCTAATTTAGCGTGCAAACTCTCATTTAATATAGGTGTCATTAGTTCAAGCCTACGCTCAAGATTTCTTGGCATCATATCAGCACTGCTTATATAATATTGTGGAGTTGCGTGTTTAAAATAAAAAATCCTAGCGTGTTCAAGATATTTTCCAACTATACTTCTTACTCTTATATTTTCGCTAAATCCTTTAAGATTTGGTTTAAGACAACAAATCCCACGAACTATTAAATCAATGCTTACACCTTTGTTTGACGCTTCATAAAGTGCTTTTATAATGTCTTCATCAACAAGCGAGTTCATCTTCATTATAATTTCACCCTTTTTACCTGCTAGGCTTTCAGTTTTTATCATTTTTAAAATCTGCTCTTTTATCTGAAATGGGCTCATTGATAGAGTTTTTAAGCGTTTATTTTTGCAATAACCTGTAAGTATGTTAAAAAACGCTGTAATATCAGTATTTGCTATATCAAAATTAGATGTAAAAAAGCTAATATCAGTATATACTTTAGCAGTTGCTGCGTTATAATTACCCGTGCCTAAATGTGCGTAGAATTTAAGCGTGCCATCATCTAATTGGCGAATTACTTGAGTAATTTTTGCATGCACTTTAAACCCTGCTATTCCATATACTACATGAGCTCCTGCGTTTTCTAATTCTTTTGCCCAATAAAGGTTATTTTCTTCATCAAAACGAGCCTTTAATTCAACCATAACCGTAACTTGCTTTCCATCATTAGCTGCGTCCATTAAAGCCTTAATAATTTGCGAGTTTTTTTCTAAGCGATATAGGGTCATTCTAATTGATATTACTTTTGAATCCTTGCTAGCTTCTTTTATAAAACTTGCAACTGGGTCAAAACTCTCATAAGGCTGGTAGCATAAAATATCTTGCTTATCAATTACTTCAAATATACTTACATTCTCATCAAATGGTGGCAAAATCTTAGGCACATAAGAAGCATTGCATAAATAACTTAATTGCTTATTATTTACGATTTGTAGCATTGATGATAGGGCTAATGGGGTTTTGTATTCGTAAATATCTTTATTAAATACTTTTAAATGTATGCTTAAAAAGTTTTTAATCTCTTCACTAGCACCGCTTTCAATTTGAATTCTAACATAAGCACCTTTTCTTCTAAGTTTTAAGCCTTGCTCAAGTAGCATCATAAAATCATCTGCTTCTTCTTCCTCAATTATAATATCAGCATTCCTAGTTACTCTAAAAGCTGCACTTTCTACCATAGTAAAACCTGGGAAAATATCTTCTAAATGCTCTTTTACCACGCTTTCAATAGGAACGAAAAGCCCCCTATCAGCTTCAAAAAATCTAGGCAATACTCTAGGAATTCTAACCATAGCGAATTTATCGTGCTTTTCATCTTCGCTTTTTAACTTAACAGCTAGTGAGAAAGATAGATTATTAAGTGGCGGAAATGGGTGCGTTGAATCTACTGCAATAGGAACAATTACTGGCATTATGGTGCTAAAGAAATATTCTTTAGCTTTGCCTTTTTGATTTCTTGTTAAATCATTATAAGTTTTAAGCTCCACACCCACTTTTGCTAATTCGCTCATTATAGAAAAATAATTTTGTTCTAAAGTGTCTTTTTCTGCGTGTAAATATTCACGAATAGCGTTTAATTGCTCTAATGGTGGTAGTTCATTTTGTGGCACTACTCCTGCTGCAAAAAGTTGCTTAAGTCCAGCAACTCTAATCATATAAAACTCATCTAAATTCGTGCAATATATACTAATAAATCTTAATTTTTCTAATAAAGGTATTTTTTTATTGCACTGATCAAGCACCCTTGAATTAAATTTAAGCCACGATAATTCTCTATTAAAAACCAATTCCTTCTTCATTAATTATCCTTAATTTATAAAACCACTTGCTACTACTAAATCACCTTGATAAAATACTGCTAATTGTCCTTTTGCTAAAGCATATACGCTTTCTTCTAATAATACTTTTTTTTCATTTTTTAGCAATTTACAAGGCACTTCTTTAGTGTTATATCTGATTTTTACCTTGCAATCAATCTCATCAAAATCACAAAAAGCATTTACATTTTTTAATTGAAATTCTTTTACAAATAATTCTTCTTTTGAACCTACTATTATTACATTTTCTTTCGCATCAATTTCTAATACATAATGTGGAGTTAATGCACCTTTTACACTAAAACCACGCCTTTTACCGATAGTATAGTGCATATAGCCTTCGTGCTCTCCTACAACTTCGCCCTTAGTATTTTTTACTAAGCCTTTTTGATTAACTTTTACATAATCTTTTAAAATATCGGTGTAATTTGTGGTTACAAAACATATTTCAGAGCTTTCTTTTTGTTCGCTGATTGATTTTAACATAGGGATTTTTAGTGCTTGTTCTTTTATGTCTTTTTTAAATTTATCCCCTAGTGGAAAAAGCACATCATTTAGACTTTCTTTATTTACATTTGCTAGAAAATATGTTTGGTCTTTGCTTAAATCTACGGCTTTTTTAAGCATATTGTTTTCTATTTGAGCGTAATGTCCTGTTGCTAACTTTGCATTTTTGCTTTTAGCATAGTCTAATAATGCTCCTAGTTTTATTTTTTGATTGCATAAAGCACAAGGATTTGGAGTAAGTCCATCTTCATAAGTCTTAATAAATGGATTAAAAACTGCTTTGCTAAATTCATCAGTAAAATCAATAATATCATAAGAAATTCCTAAAAAATCAGCCACTCTTTGTCCATTTTCTATATTTTTTTCGTGATAGTTTAAACGATTGTGTAATTTCATATAAACACCACTTACATTAAAACCTTTTTCTTTAAGCATAAGAGCTGTATAAGAGCTATCAACCCCACCACTCATTGCTAAAACTACATTCATATAATTTCCTTTCCATCTAAATACATATTTTTTATTTTATTCGTTCTTAAAATTATTTGAGCTAATACATTATCCTTATCATAGCCAAAATCATCTAGCAAGATAAAATCTGCCTTAGCGCCATTACTTAATGGCTTTAAGCCATTTAAAAATAAATGAGAATTATCAAAACAAGCCGCCTTATAAATTATGTAAGCTAATTCGTTTAATTCAAATTCATTATGAGTAAATATAAAAGCTCTTAGCTCATCAAACATATTTAAACTATTATTTGAGCTAAGCCCATCTGTGCCTATGCTAAGATTTAAATCATTTGCTAAAAGATTTTTAAGCTTAATTGCACGAGAGCCTAAAAATCTATTTGATTTAGGACAAGTCGTAATTATATGATGAGATTTAAAAATACTAAAATCATCAACATAATTACAATGAGTAAAAATAGCTCTTAAATCATCAAATCCACTTAAAAAATCCTTAGTAATTAAACTAGGATTAAATCTAGCTAAATAATTGCTTAAAGCGTTACTTTTGCCTTGCAAATACTCCTTTTCATAAGCACTTTCTAAAAAATGTGTGCTGATTAATAAATCATTTTTCTTAGCAAAATTAAGTGCGTATTCATAAGTCTTATCGCAAATTGAATAAGGACTATGTAATGATATATGGTTATTAAGGTTTGAAAATCTTGAAAATCTCTCTTCAAAACTCTTAATATTGTTTTTTAAAGTTTCATCATTAGCACCTAAAATCTCGTGAAAGATAATGCTTTTTATCTTGCTATTTGATAGAATTTCTAGGTTTGCTCCAAAACTTGAAATTTCGCCTAGATACCCTACCCCACTTTGCATTAGAATTTCAATTTGTCTATTAATCTCTTTACTTAATAAATCTTTATTTATCGCTTCACGATTTTTGATAATACTCTCAAGCCATTTTGCAAAATCTCCATAATAAAGCTTAGATAGACAAAACTCTAAATGTGAATGCAAATTGCACAATACAGGGCTTAAAATATATTCGCTTTTATCAATTATTTGAGCGTTTTTGTATTCACTTAAAGCCTTGTTAAAATCACATATTTTAATAATCTCTTCATCAAATACTAAAGCTTTATTAGTTTGTAAAAATTCATCTTGGCTAAAGTCTAAAATAGCCTTAGTTTTCATAATTTTAATCATTTTTTTCCTTTATGAAATATTACGAAACTTTTTTTAATAAATGTTGTTAAAAATATCAAATCGGATAATAAAAATCCTTTTTAGATAAAATTTAATCCATAATTTAAATTCTTTTGATTAAAAATATGTATTAAAGCTTAATAAAATCACCAATTTTAAAGTATTGCTCATAATATTCAGATAATTTTAAAACCCCTTCATTACCCATTACTAAGGCACTATCATTATGAATTTTAAGGGCAGAACCATATGGCAGAGCAAAAACAGAAGAATTTTGATTTAGCTTAAAATATTCATAAAGCTTCATTGAATATTCCCTATCTTGAGGGATATATTCAGTGATTATTTGGTATTTTAAAATACCTAAAGCTTGCAAATTACTAGGATATAATATAGGTAAATCATTACAAGTTTTAATATCTTCTGATAATACACTAGCCCCAGCACCCCAACCAGCATAGGTTATAGAATTTTCTATTTTATCTTTTAAAATATCTAATAAATTTAGCTTTTGTAATCTATGCAAAAGAACAAATAAATTACCGCCACTTACTAATATCCCATCGCTATCGTTTAATATATTAATAGGGTCATTGTGTATAGAAACTATTTTTGAGTTTATTTTATTTTTAAGAGTTTTTTCGTATTCATCAAATCCATCAATTACTTGAGCATAAGGAACTAGAGCTATTTGTTTAGTTTTAGCAAAAAAATCATTTAATATACTAGCACACCAATCAAAAGAATCTAAGTTTTTATATCTATCACTGCTTAATAATAAAATATTTCTCATACTATTTTCCTTTTAAAACTCATATCTATAATTAATCATACTTGTATAATTTAAACTATCATAAAAATTATGATTTGAATTTTGCTTATCATAAATCAAAGCGAAACTCAAAGATTGATTATAATCTAATTTATAATCAAAAATACTAGAAATAACTATTTCATTATCTTTTCTTTTTGAATAATAAGATGAATCAACCTTTTTATAAATTGTATGATTATAACCAAAACTTGGCTTAAAACTAACTTTATTTAATATAGGAATAATAGCCCCGATTTTTATACCATAATTTTTAAAATCAGAATTAGCACTAAAACTATCTTTTGCATTTTCTAAATCATAATTTAAATTAAAATAATAAATATTATCATTATATGCAAAAACATTATTAAGACCTAAAGAATGATGAATAAAATTAGAATCTTTATCCATACTATCAGCAAATATTCCTTTAGATAAATCATAAGAAATTAAATATAAATAATTATCATTTACATTATTTTCATAATTAATACCCATATTTAAGCTATGCAAAAACGCAGCTCTTCTAAGTAATACAAAATCATAACTAGCATTTAGAGTAATTTTGTGATTATCCCTTACATAGCTTGGATTAATTGCTAATGTTAATACATTTAAATCAGGATAATTTTCGCTTTTATTTTTTAAATATTTTTTATTATTTAAACTCGCATAAAGCTCTGCAAAATAATTATTTCCTAAATCTAAATTATAAGCACCATCTATATTAAAATTAAAACTTAAAGAACCACTTGCTTTTTCATTTTTAAAATTTCTAATCTTCTCACCAACAAAATCAGTGAAATTATCATTGCCATAAAGCGGGTTTGTATCATAAGCAAAACCCAAATTAAGCCCTATAAAATAAGGCTTAGCAACTTCTTTTGTCAAATTATCTAAATTATTTAGCATATTATTAATTCTAACTTTTTGAGTAGAACTTAAATCCAAATTATTTAGCATATAATTTAATTCATCTCTCATAAGCTCTGGATTATTATTTTCATAATATAAATTAGCTATTGAAAATCTAGCTTCAATATTGTTTTCATTAATAATTAAAACCCTATCGTAAGCTGCAATTGCTTCTTTTGTATCTTTTAATTTTTCAGCACTTTTTGCCAAAATTAGGTTAAGTTTTTCATCACTACAATCAATCTCACATTGAGCTTTAGCTAATTCTAAAGCTTTTTTATAATTTTTCTTATTAAACTCATCTATATAATTAGCAAAAGCAAGAGAGCTTATTAAAAATGATAAAATAATCTTTTTTATCATTTTTGAACTCCGTAAGTAGAATTTCTTTGCCTATTGTTTTGATAGTCTTTACCATTTAAATATCCCTTATTTGCATAATTTATTTTATTTTGTATGCAATAAGTATTGCCATTACATATTTTAATAATATCTTTAGATATTGAATTAGTATCTAAATCCCTTATTCTTTCATTATTGTATTTATAATTATTTTTATAATCTTGATAATTTTTATTTTGATAATATTCTTGTTTTGCTTTTATCATTTCTTCTTTAGAATTTAAAAACTCATTAAAACTTTCGCTATTTTTATAAGATTGTTTAGTATTTACTTGACTTTCTTTACCTGTATTAATAGTTTCAAATTCCTTAGGCACTATCTTTTCAATCTTAATAACCTTATCATTATCAAATCTTAATTGATTTCCTGCTTGAACTAAAGAAGTTTTATTACCTACTTTAACATCTATTGCACCTTCTAAACAACCTACTTTATCAACCTTTCCAAGACTTCCAACAAACACGGTTCCTCTAATTCCAATCGTTGCTGTTTTTGCTTGAAATTCAAAATTCTTTCTAGCTATTTTTGAAATATTTCCCGATATTACCTTAAAATGCCCATTATTTACTTCAAGACTTACTTTTGATTTTTTACCATCAATTACATAATCTTTAATATTTAAAGTTGTATTTTTACCTAGCGTAACTATTGTATTATCTATGAATTTAATTTGTAATTTTGCATTATTTTTTGTGATTATTTTGTCATTTTCTTCTAAAATATCATTTGTTTTTGCAATTCTTTCTTTGTTGTCACTTAAAATTACAACATCTCCTCTTAATGTAACTATTTTTCCAATATTTGCGAAAAGTGAGCTTGCTAAAAACACAATTAAAGCTATTTTGTTCATATTTTCTCCTATTTTTATAATTTGATTACATTAAAACTACTTGGTTTTAATTTTTCTAATTTGATAATTCCTAAATTTTTATAGTGTAATCTCTCTCCTTTTTTTAAATTATATTTTTTACCGCCTACTCCAACTTCAATTTCTCCTGAAATACAATTAACAAAACCATTATTAACATCTCCACTAAATCTAGTTCCACGAATGCCAATGGTCGCTGTATTTGCTTGGAAAGTAAAGTTTTGTCTAGCTAGCTTAGAAATCTCTCCACTTACTAAATCGTAGCTTCCTTTTTTAGCTTTCAAATTCACTTTAGAATTTGCTCCATTAATTAAATATTTATTGATTTGTAAAGTTGAGTTTTTACCTAAAGTAAGAGTAGTATTATCTATAAATTTTATTTGAACTTTTGCATTATTTTTAGTAAGAATAATATCGTTTTCTAATAGCTCATAATTTTTATGATTTACATTAATTGTTGATTGATTTCTTAAAACCTCAACATCTCCTACATAATTTACAATACTTCCAACATTAGCAACTAATGAAATTGAAAAAAACACCAATAAAAGCAAAATACGCATAATAAGTCCTTTTTTAAGATTTAATCAGTGATTTTATGATATTAACTTTAATTATAAATTAAAAATATATTAAATAAAAAATATAATCAAAAGTAAATTTTATTTATAAAATAATAAATTTATAAATAATTCATCACAATAATTTTTATCTTATTGTGATGAAAGAAGATTAGAAGTTATATCTATATACTAGGTTAAAGCTATAATCTATGTTTAGATTACCACCGAATGTTTTTTCAAATTCTAAACCTATATTTGAACGATTATTTAGTCTGTAAGAGCTTGATAAATTAACAAATACTCTTGAATCTCTTTTACCATTATTAATACTTATAGTATCTAAATCTTTTATAGTTTTCTTAGAATTATTTACCAAATCGCTAGCAAGTCCAACGCCTGCTCTAAGTGATAAATCATTTTTATTAAAACCTGTAAAAATAGCTGTTTTTAAATTAAGTGGGATAAAAGAATCTGATTGTAAATATAATTTTTTATCACTGCTTGTTAATTCTTGCTTACTTACATAACCTGTTATTAATTCAATTTGTGGTTCTAAATAAAAATTATTAAAATCTTTTCTATATCCAATCTCAGCACTAGCTAAAAAAGTATAAGAATTATTTGGTTTTAAAGAATTTGTAACTTCGTTTTGATTTTTAACATATAAATTAAAATCATTTTTATAATTTATATATTTTGCTATTACATCAAAATACAATCCATTATCATATATAGTGCTAGAGTATGCTCCAAAACCATAACCTTTTATACTGCCATCTAAATTATCACTTAAACTATATTTACTAGCATTAAAAATAAGCCCTGTGTAATTTACATAATTATTGCCTTGATTTAATTTATCAGCACCTAATTGCATTTCATAAAACTTAGTCTTGTTTGCGTGTTCGTAAGAGCTTTGACCTGTATAAGCTCTAAACCAAATTCCAGCATTTGCATCTGTGTTATTTCTTAATTCCCCCATTCTTTTTTGCAAGTTATTCCATTCTAACACATAGCTAAAAAATACTTGATTTAACGAACTATCAATCATTTGTGTAACTTCTTTATTTTCTTGAACGAAGAAATAATCTTTAACACTAGGCTTATTTAAATCATCGTTAGGTTTAGGTTCTGGCTTTGTTTCTGGCACAATAGGAGTTGTATTTTCAATTTCTTCTTTATTTACCTTTACTAAATACCAATTAGCTTTGCCATTTTCATTAACAAACTCAACATTAGGTGTATAAATACTGATATTTTCTTTATAATCAAGTGCTTTTAAATAATCATTATTAATAGTATTGTTAGTATTTACAAGACTTGCTAATAAAAACTTATTAGCATTAGCTAAATCAGGTTTAATCATAAAAGTATTTTGCCCACCTAGTGTGCTTATACTTGATATTAGAGTATTGTTTAAACTAAACATAAAATTAGTCTTGCTAGCATTTAAATTAGCTACATTTATATTTGCATCAATATTTGCATTATTTAGCTTTAAAGTAGAATTATTATCTTCTGTGATTATAGAACCACTAAAATTAGAATTATTCATAATGCTAAGAGTTGAATTATTTTTTAATTTCACATTTGCAGTCACTTCAATATCTTTTGCAATTGAATTAAATTCATTAGCAAAAGAAGTAAATACTAAAGAGCTATTTATATGATTTGCATCGTATCTATCAAGATAAATCAAATTCTCTCCTATGCTAAGATTTGATTTATCTAAAGTAATATTACCTGATGTTAAATTGCTATGTTTTAATATTTTAAAGGTTGAATTACTTAGATTTATATTATTTATTTTGCTTGTTCTATTTTCGTATTCATCTTGAGTATTTGTATTAGGAGCAGTATTTACACCTAAAGAATTAGCTAAAGATTGATTTAGGAAATAAGAATGCTCTAAAGGATGACCTTGTAATATCGTAGTTCCACCATTTACACTTAATTCATCAGCTTTTATTTCTCCATCAAATACAAAAGTCTTAAAATTATTCAGTTTTAAATCAATATTATCGCTAATTTGTCCGTGATAAATACCTATATCATTAGTGTTATTTATACTTAGAGTTGATTTTTTAGAATTTGAATTAATAATCTTAGTTCTAAAATCATTTGCTTGAATTTTATCAAAACTCAAATCAACTCCATTTAAATCCAAATATCCACCATTAAAAACTAAATTAGCATTATTAATTTGATTTGCATTAGTTATTTTTAGCCCTGCATTGTTTAGAAGATAAATTGAACTAAACGCTTTATTGCTTGTATTTAAAATCGTTAGCCCTTCGCCACTTCTTAACCCACCTGCACTTTCTTTGCTAATTTCTAGCGTTCCTTTTCCCATTTTATGCAAATTATCATTAGCTGCTGTTTTTGCATTAAAATTAAGTGTCTTACCATCATCTATCACAACTCCACCCAATAAAACTTCTTCGCCATTTAAAGTAGAATTATCTTTAAAATAAAACACACTTGAGCCAAAATTCTCATTCTTATCTAGAGCAATACTTGCAGCTTTACTAAATACTAAATCTTTATTATTTTCATTATATTTATCTTTAATATTTGAATATATATCATTTGAATTATAAGAATTACCACTTAAAGTAGCAGTAAAATCATTCTTAAAATCATTAATTATAAAACTATTTATAAGAGCATATTTTGTATAAGAGCAAGTTGTATTATCATCACCACAATCGCTTCTACTAACTACTCCAATTACTAGCCATTCTTTTTTCAAATTATCCCATACATAAATAGCACTTCCGCTATCTCCTGGAGCTGAAGTATTTGAAAAATCAAGCCTTACATCTTTATAATAATCCTTTGCACTTAAATGTAAATATCCTGTTTCTATTTTGCTTTTATCTTCATCTACATATAAAACTCCGCCGGTTAAAAACTCTGAAGGATCAGCTACTTTTTTAGGAAAAATATTTGTATTAATATTACCAATTTTTTGAATTCCACTACCTGTTCTTGCATATACGCTAAATCTTTCTGGATTATTTAAAATTTCACCTTTTCCTATATTATCATCATCTTTTTCACCGCTTGTTTTAATATATTCTTTATAAGCATCAATATCCCACTCACTAGAGCTATTTTTATTAAAATACTTATCTTGATATATTACATTTTGGTCATTTTTTAAATTTTCACTAACATTTGTGTTTTTAAAATAAAATTCTTTATCAATTAGCTTTGCACTTTCATTGATATTTAATTTACTCATTTTAATTACAGCAAAATCTTTTAAATCATCAACTTGAACTAATTCACTACAAGATTTATTCCATTTAAAATAATCTTTAAAATTTGTATCACTTGCTACTACTTTTGATTTTACTAAGCCAAATTCATATTCTTTATCTTTTTTTATTAAATCATTTCTATATGTAGGACTAATCATATGAGCTGCAGTGATTGCAAAAGAGCCGCCTATATTAGTAAGCTCACCCATTAAATCTCCTGTAGTATTTGCTGCATTAAAACTTGGCATAGGAACTTTAAACTCAATAGTTTTTCCATAAATATCTGTAACTTCTATATTATTACCTACTTTAAATTTGCCTTTGTTATTTCCAAAATCTAAATAATCTTGATAAGCAAAATTAGGATTTACAACACCTGCAAATAAATTAACACTAAGTAAAATGGCACTATATTTGATTTTCATAGTGGCTCCTTATATTAAAATTATGTTTTATAATAATATCAATATACTTTAAATTCTCTTTAAAGAATAATTTTTATTAAAGGAAAAAATATGAAATTATTAAGCATAGCTTTAGAAAATTCTGCAAATTCTCATCTAAAACATATATTAAAAAAATTAGATAATATAGAATTATACGGGATTTATGATATTAATTTAAAAAATGAAATTCCTATTTTAAATTCTAATAATTATTGTGATTTTACAGAATTTAATGCTATGGGTTTTGTGCAGATTTTGCCACTTATTTTAAAAGCAAAAAAAGCTATAAAAGATTTGGTTCAAATAGCACTTAATGACAAAATTGAAAAGATTTTATTAATTGATTCTCCTGCTTTTAATATACCATTTGCAAAAGCCTTAAGAAAAGCAGGTTTTAAAGGCAAAATTATTTATTTTATCTTGCCACAAGTTTGGGCTTGGAAAAAAGGTAGGATTAAGGTGGTTGAGAGTTTATGTGATGAATTAGTTGGGATTTTGCCTTTTGAAAATCAGTATTTTAAAAAATCTCATTATTTTGGAAATCCAAGTAATGAAGCATTGAAAGATTATTTTAAAGAAAACTCAAATTCTAAAAAATTAATAGCCTTTTTACCAGGTTCAAGAAAAAGCGAAATCAAATCTTTAATGCCGATTTTTAGGAATTTAAAACAAGATTTTAAAGACTATGAATGCGTAGTTTGTGTGCCAAATTTTTTAAAAGATAAATTATATTTATATGGGGATTTAAGCGGCTTTACTATCTCATATGATACTAAGGCTACTTTAAAAGAATGCGAGTTCGCTTATATTTGTAGTGGGACTGCAAGTCTTGAAGCAGGGCTTATTGGAAATGCTTTTTGTTTATGTTATAAGGCTAAAATGATTGATTATTTCATAGCAAAAACTTTAGTAAAAATCAAATTTATTGGACTTTGTAATATTATTTTTGATAAGCTCAATTTGGGCGAATTTCATAAAGAATTCATTCAAAATTTAGATAAGACAGAGTTATTAAAAGCATTTGAAAATGCAAATAAAGATGAATTTTTAGAAAAATCAAAAAAATTAAGAGAATTAACTAAAGGTGAAATAGCAAATAATTTAGCAAAATTAATCAAGGAGTAATAATATGGAAATGATGACACAAAAAGGATATGAAAAATTATTTAAAGAATTAGAGCATTTAAAGGTAGTTGAGCGTCCTAATGTGGTAAAAGAAATTGATATTGCAAGGTCTCACGGAGATTTAAAAGAAAACGCTGAATATCACGCAGCAAGAGAAAAACAAAGCTTTTTAGAAGGCAAAATCGCAGAACTTAGCGAAATTTTAGCAAATGCTAAGATAGTAAATCCAGCAGAATTTAATCACGATAAAGTAAGATTTGGTAGCACGGTTTTGATAATGGATTTAAATACAGAAGAAGAAAAAACATTTAGCATAGTAGGAAATAGTGAAAGCGATTTAGATAAAGGTTATATTAGTATAAACTCACCTATAGCAAAAGCTATGATAGGTAAAGTTGAAGGCGATGAGTTTAATGTAGTATTACCTAAAGGTAAAGCTAGTTATGAAATACTTGAAATTTATTATAAAGAGCTTGATATTTAATGCTTGTATTAAAAGAAGGAGCAATTTTTATAGCCGATGTGCATTATGATAGCACTAGGCTTGATTTTGTAGATTTTATAGATTTTTTAAAAAAGACTAATCCACCACAAGTAATACTTCTAGGAGATATTTTTAATCTTTTAATAGGTGGAATTTCAAGTTGTAAAAACGATAATTTAGATATTATAAAAGCATTAGATGATTTAGCTTTAAAAATAGAAATTATTTATTTTGAAGGAAATCATGATTTTAATTTAACTAAGCTTTTTAACAATGTAAAAATCATTAAAAATCAACCAATTTTAGCAACTTATAACAATAAGATTTTTGCTATATCTCACGGAGATATATTCTTACCAATCATCACTCAAATAGCTTTAAGATTTTTAAGATTTAGCTTTGTAATTTTTATATTAAATTTATTAAATATTTTAAGTTTTGATAAAATTTATCAAAAGATTTGCAATCAACAAAAGGTAAAAAAGCTATATAAAAAATTAGATTTTTTTAAAAAATTAATGGAATTTAGAATTAAAAAATATAAAAGTTTTTTTATAAAAAAAGGCGTAAATATTGATTATATAATAGAAGGGCACTTTCATCAAGGAGATGAGTATTGCTTAGAAAATATAAAATATAAGAATTTAGAAGCTTTTGCAAATGACCGAAGTTTTTTTATACTAGAATATGGCTTTATAAAAAAATATAACTTACCCAGAAAGGAGTAAATATGGCAGAAGATAAAGTCTTAAAGGCTGATTCTAATGAAATGGAACTTGTAGATTTTCGTATCTATAAACAAGGACAACATAAAGTCTATGAAGGAATTTATGGAGTTAATGTTGCTAAAGTTAAAGAAATCATAAAAATACCTGCACTTACAGAATTACCAGGTGTTCCTGAATATATTGAGGGAGTATTTGATTTAAGAGGAGTTGTAATTCCTGTAATAAATTTAGCTAAATGGATGAATATAATTGAGCCAAAAGATATGGTATTAAAACCTAGAATTATTATTGCTGAATTTTCAAATATTATGATAGGTTTTATAGTTCATGAAGCAAAAAGAATTAGAAGAATTAATGCAAGTGATATTAGAGGTTCTGATTTTTCAACAAATACAGGCGGATTTGATAAAAGTCAAATAACAGGAATTGCTAAGATTGAAAATGATGAAGTTTTATTAATCTTAGACCTTGAAAGAATTGTTGAAGAGCTTGGAATTTACTCTCCAAAAATTGATATAGAAGAAAAAGAAATCAAAAAAATGACAGGAACAGCAGTTGTATTAGATGATAGCTCAACTGCTAGAAAATTAGTTCGCGATGCACTTGATAAAATGGGCTTTAAAGTAATTGAAGCAAAAGATGGTGTAGATGGACTTAATAAAATGAATGAACTTTATGAAGCATACAAAGGCGATATTGCTAATCAAGTAAAAGTTATTATTAGTGATGTTGAAATGCCACAAATGGACGGATTTCACTTCGCTTCAAGAGTTAGAGAAGATATTAGATTTAAAGGTATTCCAATTATCTTCAACTCATCTTTAAGTAATGAATTTTCAACTCTTAAGAGTAAAGATGTAGGTGGAGATGCCTTTTTAACCAAATTTGATGCTAATGTATTTTACAAAGAAGTATCAAGAGTAATTGAATCATATATTAAAAAGTAAGGAGCGTAGATATGGAAGATATGCAAGAGATATTAGAAGACTTCTTAGTAGAAGCTTTTGAATTAATTGAACAAATAGATCACGATTTAGTTGAGCTTGAGAGTAATCCTGAAGATTTAGAATTGCTAAACCGCATTTTCCGTGTTGCTCACACTGTTAAAGGAAGTTCAAGCTTTTTAAACTTTGATGTTTTAACAAAACTAACTCATCATATGGAAGATGTTTTAAACAAAGCTCGTCACGGAGAATTACTAATAACTCCTGATATTATGGATGTTGTGCTTGAATCAATTGATATGATGAAAGACTTATTACATTGTATTAAAGATAATGGCAATGATACAGCAATAAATATGGATATTAGCTCAATTTGTAGCCGTCTAACTGCAATTAGCGAAGGTAAAATTTTAAGCGAAGTTAAGGCTGAGCCAAAAAGTTTAGATGAGAAAATTGAAGAATTAATTGAAAAAGATTCAAATAGTAATGAAGAAGAAGTAGATGTAAATTCTTTAAGTGCTGATGAAGTAGAAGCTGAAATTGAAAGATTATTAAAACAAAGAAAAGCTGAAGATAAAGCAAGAAGAGAAGAGAAAAAACAACAAGAAGCAGTGGTAGAAACTAAAAAAGTTGAAAAAGTAGTTGAAACACCTGTTGAAAAACCAGTAGAAAAAATCTCTGAAAGAGCTAGTGAAAAACAAGATACAAAAGAAGCTAGAAATGCAAAACAAGCACCTGTAGCTGCTGATAAAGGCAATTCATCAAATATGGAGCAAACTATTAGGGTTGAAGTAAAAAGACTTGATAACCTAATGAACTTAATAGGCGAACTTGTATTGGGTAAAAATAGACTTTTAAAAATCTATGATGATGTTGAAGAAAGATATGAAGGCGAAAAATTCATAGAAGAATTAAATCAAGTTGTAAATCAATTAAGCGTAGTAACAACTGATATTCAATTAGCTGTAATGAAAACAAGAATGCAACCAATTGCAAAAGTATTTAACAAATTCCCAAGGGTTGTTAGAGATTTAAGCCGTGATTTAGGAAAACAAATTGAGCTTGAACTTGAAGGTGAAGAAACAGAACTTGATAAATCAATCGTAGAAGAAATAGGCGATCCTATTATGCATATGATTAGAAATTCTTGCGATCACGGAGTTGAATCAGCAGAAGATAGAATAGCAGCAGGCAAACCAGAAAGAGGAACGGTTCAGCTAAAAGCATACAATGAAGGAAATCACATAGTAATTGAAATAGCTGATGATGGTAAAGGACTTAATGCTGAAGTATTAAAAACTAAAGGTATTGAAAAAGGAATTATTAGCGAAAGAGAAGCTGATAATATGAGCGATAAAGAAGCTTATGGTCTTATATTTAAACCAGGATTTTCAACTGCTAAACAAGTAACAAATGTAAGTGGTCGTGGTGTTGGAATGGATGTTGTTAAAACAAACATTGATAAGCTAAATGGTATTATTGAAGTAGATAGCGAGTTAGGAAAAGGAACGGTTATAAAACTAAAAATCCCATTAACACTAGCTATCATTCAATCACTACTTGTAAAAACTCAAGAAGAATTCTATGCAATTCCACTTGCTAGTGTTCTTGAAACGGTAAGAGTTGCTATTGATGATATTTATACAATTGAAGGCAAAAATGTTTTAAGACTTAGAGATGAAGTTTTATCACTTGTAAGACTTAGTGATTTATTTGGAGTAAAACAAGTACTTGAAAATAGCGAACAAGCTTATGTAGTTGTTGTCGGTGCAGCAGCTTCTAAACTTGGAATTATAGTAGATACTTTAATAGGTCAAGAAGAAGTTGTAATTAAATCTATGGGATATTATTTACAAAATATCACAGGAATTGCAGGCTCAACCATTCGTGGAGATGGTAACGTTACATTAATAGTTGATGTTGGTGCAATGATGGATATGGCAAAAGATGTTAAAGTAGATATTAAAGCAAGTAGCGAAAGTGGTGCTAAAGTTTCAAAAGAAAAACCAAGTGATTATGTAGTTTTAGCTGTTGATGATTCTCAAATTGATAGAGGAATTATGAAAAAAGCATTAGAACCACTTGGAATTAAAGTAATTGAAGCAAGCAATGGTGTAGAAGCTTTAAATATAGTAAAAAGCGGCGAGCATTCAATAGATGGAATGCTAATTGATATTGAAATGCCAAGAATGGATGGTTACACACTAGCAGCAGAAATTAGAAAATATGCAAAATATAGAAATCTACCACTAATTGCTGTTACAAGTAGAACTAGCAAGAGTGATAGATTAAGAGGCGTAGAAGTAGGAATGACTGAGTATATTACAAAGCCTTATTCTTATGAATATTTAGAAAATGTAGTAAGAAAGAATTTAAAATTAGGATAATGTAATGGAAAGATTAAATCAAGTTTTAAATAGACAACAAGAACAAGTTAAAGGTGCTTCTGGTAGAGATGTAAAAGAAGAACAAATTAGACAATTAGTAGGATTTATGATTGATGAAGAAGAGTATGCAATTCCAATTCTAAGCATACAAGAAATCATAAAACCTATTGAATACACTAGAGTTCCTAGCGTTCCTGATTATGTATTAGGAGTATTCAATATGCGTGGTAATGTAATTCCATTAATTGACCTTGCAAAGCGTTTTGGCTTGGGTAGTTCAAAACATACTCAACATACAAGATATATAGTTTTAAAAGGTGAAGAAGGAAATATCGGTTTTGTTATTGATAAATTAACAGAAGCTATCAAAATTAAAGAAAGTAATATTGACCAACCACCTGAAACTTTACTTAAAGAAAAAGGTATGATTGATGGAATTGGCAAGCAAGAAAATAGTATTTTAACTATATTAAAAGTTGAAGCTTTAATGAAAAGGGATTTTTAATGAGTGGATATAGCATTTGGTGTGATTTTATTGAAAATAGTTTTTTAGATAATGAATTTTTACAAATGCTAGCTAGTGGCACTATAAATGGTGCTACTAGTAATCCTAGTATATTTAAAAATGCAATTACTACTTCAGCATATTATAAAGAAAGAATTAAGCAATTAAGTATAAAAAATAAAGAAGAATTATTTTTAACTCTAGCTTTAGAAGACATTAAAAAAGCAGCTATTAAAATGAGCTATTTATATGCAAAAGATAACAATAATGGTTTTATTAGTTTTGAAATAAATCCACTAAATAGCAATAATGCAGGTCTTAGTATTGCAGAAGGTTTAAAGATTGCTAATTTGATAAATATGCCAAATTTAATGATAAAAGTGCCGGCAACTAATGCAGGATATGAAGTTATGAATACATTGGCAAGTTATGGAATTAGCATAAATGCTACACTGATTTTTTCTTACGAACAAGCAAAAAAATGTAATGATGCAATAGCACAAGGTATGAAAAAATATAAAGCAAAAAATCCTAATGGAATAATTAATAAAGGTGTAGTTAGTATTTTTGTAAGCAGAGTTGATAGCTTATTAAATAATAGATTTAGCGTTAAAAACCAAATAGGAATTCAAAACGCAATTTATTCAGCATCTAAAGTAGATAGTGAAAATATAAGAGCTTTATTTGCAAGTACAGGAACAAAAAGTAATGATTTAAGTAAAGATTATTATTTAAAAGAACTAGAATTTAATAACACTATAAATACAGCTCCAATTAATGCTATAAATGCCTATAAACCTAGTAAAACTATAAAGAATTTAAATCAAGAAATAATTTCAAATTCAAAAGATTTTATATTCTCAACTATAAACGAAATTGAGTATAATGCCGCTTGCAAAAAACTTTTAGAAGATGGATTAATCCAATTTGAAAAAGCATATATAGATATTTTAGAAAGTCTTTAAAGGTTATTAATGGAAATAGATTTAGAAAATATTCGTTGGGAATTAAGAGATAATTTAGATGGTTGGTTAAATACCTTAATTGAAGTTGGTGGAAGTGATTTACACCTTAGCTCAAACCTAAATCCAAAAGGTAGAGTAAATGGAGAAATTAGCGAAATAGCACCTGATATTATATCAAGAGAAGATATGTTAGATTTATGTAAAGCCCTAACAAGGGGAGATTTTACAAGATTTGTAGATAATAAAAATATAGACTTCTCTTATGAGCCTAAAAATAAAGATAAATTTAAATACAAAGGCTCTTTTCGTGTGAATTTATTTTTTACAATGAATGGACCTAGTGCTGTTTTTAGAACAATCCCTGATACTATGCCAAGTTTTGAAGCATTAAAACTGCCAGAAGTTATTAAAGATATAACAACAACAGAAACAAGAGGATTAATATTAGTTACAGGACCAACTGGTAGTGGTAAAACAACTACACTTGCTTCAATCATTGAATATATTAATCAAAACTACCATAGACATATTATCACTATTGAAGACCCAATTGAATTTAAATATAAACCTGCAAAATCAATAGTAAATCAAAGAGCTATAGGACAAGATGCTTTAAGCTTTCAAGATGCACTAAGAGCAGCTTTAAGGGAAGACCCTGATATTATTCTAGTAGGTGAGATGAGAGATTTAGAAACCATTGAAGTAGCAATGCACGCAGCAGAAACAGGACACTTAGTTTTAAGCACACTTCACACAATTAATGCACAAGAAACATTAAATAGGGTTTTAGGAATGTTCCCTAAAGAAGAGCAAAACAGAATTAGAAGTTCATTTTCTGGAGTATTAAAGGCTGTTATTTCTCAAAGATTATGTAAAACCACAGATGGAAAAAGAACAGCTGCTATTGAAGTTTTAAGAGGAAATGAGCGTATAAAAAGACTTATTTTAGAAGGTAGAGAAAACTCAATAGGCGATGTATTAAAAGAAGGCACAATGAAAATGCAAAGTTTTGACCAACATTTGCTAATGCTATATAAATCAGGAAGAATTACAGAAGAAGAAGCGTATGATAAAGCAAGTAATGCAAATGACTTGAAAGTATTAATTGATGGTTATAAATTTGGAGAAGCTAAAAAATCATCATCTAATGTAAGCACTGGTTTTCAATTTAAACTTGCTTCTCAAGAAGAATGATATTTTTATTAAACTTTTTATAGTATTATTCACACTTATTTTTTTTGAAAGGACATTTTATGTTAGAAGGACAAATTAGACAGAGTATTGGTAGAAAGTCAGCTAAAGCTGCTAGACAAGATGGTATGCTAATTGCTAATATCTATGGCAAAGGCGTTGAAAATATCCATGCGGTATTTAAAACAAACGAATTTATTAAAGAAGTTCGTAAAAAAGACGGATTAATTTTCCCTGTTAGTGTTGATGGTAAAACTTATGAAGTTGTAATTGTTGATTATCAACACCATCCAGTAACTAGCGAAATTAAGCACGTTGATTTAAAAATAGCACTAAAAGGTGTTGAGAGCTTTTATATGGTTCCAGTAAAAGTTGTAGGAACTGCAAAAGGTCTTAAAAATAAAGGTGTATTAATTCAATCAAAACGCCGCTTAAAAGTAAAATGTAAAGCAGAAAATTTACCTAATTTCTTTGAATTAGATGTAACTGATTTAGATGTTGGTGATGCTTTATTAGTAAGAGATATTAAAGTTGCTGATAATGTAAAAATTATTGACGCTGGTCGTGTAGCTGTTGTTGGAGTTGAAAAAGCTAGATGATTTTAGTAGTAGGCTTAGGAAATCCTGGCGAGAAATATGCAAATACTCGCCACAACCTAGGCTTTATGTTAATTGATAAATTACTTAACTCTTCTTATACTAAACAAAGTTTAAACTGCAATGGAGAACTTTATAAAAAACAAAATATATTACTACTTAAACCACTAACCTACATGAATAATTCAGGGGAAAGTGTAAAGAAAGTCGTAGATTTTTATAAACCAGAAAGAATAATTGTATGCCACGATGAAATGGATATAAATTTTTCTAAGCTAAAAATTAAAAAAGGTGGTAGTTCTGGTGGTCATAATGGATTAAAATCCATAGATAACTTTATAGGTAATGATTATGAAAGAATTAGATTAGGAATTGGAAAACCTGATTTAAAATATGAAGTTATTAATTATGTTCTTGACAATTTTAATGAAAATGAAAAAAAAGAATTAGAAAACTTCTTAAATTATTCAAAAGACGCTTTAGAATATCTTTTGGACAATGATATATTAAAGACTCAAAATAAATTTCATAATTAAACACTTTCAAATAATTAATAAAATCATTATTCTTAAATAATTAATAATACAAATATGTATTTAAATAGCCTAATATTTTAGCTATTGCAATTTTGCCAAGCTCATAAATAAATTACAATTTATAATAATCGTGGTATAGACTTAAAATAAATCATACTTAAAGCCTATTTAAAATGTTTATTTAAAAACAAAATTTTTCAAAATAAGATAAATTAAATTACAAATATAAAATTATTTATCAACTAACTCCATTAACAAAACACTCATTAAATATTTATAAATATTTAAAAAGTTAATTTTATGAATTTAAAAATATACTTATATGATTAAATCACAACAATAGAATTTATAAAAAACTTAATATATTCAAAATCTACATATATTTCTAAAAATATAAAAGTAAAAATTAACAAATTCTCTAATTTGAACTATTTATAAAACACTTAGAAAATAATTAATTTAGCTAATTGATTATATCTAATAAGTTACTTTAATAACCTATAATCGCGACATTTTTTTAAAAAAAGGATTAAAGTGGCAGAGATAAAACTACAAGGACATACACTAAAATCATTTGACTTAAAAACAAAACCAATTATGCAAGAATACTTAAAGGATTTTGATGTTAATGTCAGTGATTATTCATTTTGTGCGAACTATATTTGGCTTTCTAAAGCTAGTGGATTTTATTCAATAATCAATAATACATTTTGCTTATTTGTTATGAATGGTGGAGAATTATCTATGTTATTACCACCACTAGGAAAACCTCAAGATTGTTATGATAGCATACCAGAATGCTTTAAGATTATGAATGAAAACAATACTTCTACATATTACTCTAAAATTGAATATGTTTGTGATAACTTCTTAGAAGGATTTATTACCCATACAAATGAAGGTGAAGTTATGTTTAGCTCACTAGATAATTATATAATAGAAAAAAAATTAGCAGATTATATATATGTAAGCGATGATTTAATAGAGCTTAAGGGCAATGCTTATCACACTAAAAGAACCGAAATTAATAAATTTAAAAGAGTATATCCAAATTATTTTTTACAGACATTAGATTGTAAAAAACATAGCGATGATATAAAAATGCTTTTTGATAAATGGGTAAGCGATAGGATTAAATATGTTCCAAAAGCAGAAGTAGATGCGTTTTTAGATGGAATTTATCAAGAAAGATTAGCAATTAAAAAATGCTTACAAGATTACGAGACATTAGGACTAGATGGCTTAGTAATTTATATTGATGATGAATTAAAAGGCTTTACAATAGGCGAAAAAATATGTAGCGATACAGCAAGTGTATTGATTGAAAAAACTGATTTTGAAACTTTAGGTTGTGCTCAATTTATATTTAGAGAGTTTTCAAAAGTTTTAAAAGAAAAATATGATTGTAAATACATAAATGTAGGAGATGATATGGGCTTTGAAAACCTAAAAAAAGTTAAAATGTCGTATCGTCCAGAAAAAATCATACCAAAATATACAATATACCAAAAACTATGATTATAAAAGCTACTAAAACTCATTTAAAAGACCTTTTGCTAATTGAAGAAGAATGTTTTAAAAATGATTGTTTTAAGTTAAGTAAAAATAATTTCTTATATCACATAAAAAAAGAAAACATATTTATTTTTTTATGTGATAAAAAAGTAGCTGGATATATTATGAAGCTTACTTATAAAAATAGTATTAGAATATATTCTTTAGCGATAAAAGATGAATTTAAGGGTTTAAAAATAGGCACAAAATTATGCGAAGAGCTAATTAATAATGCTAAAGTATTAAATAAAGAAAAGATATTTTTAGAAGTAAGAGTAAGCAATATAAATGCTATTAATTTATATAAAAAACTTCAATTTAAAGAAGAAAAAATCTTAAAAAATTATTATAGCAATGAAGATGGTATTAAAATGACGCTTATATTAAAGCCTAAAAATTAGGCTTTAAGTTTATTTTCTAATATGAGCATTTCCTATGATTTGATATTTTGTAGTTGTTAATTCATTTAATCCCATAGGACCTCTTGCATGAAGCTTTTGAGTGCTTATTCCTATTTCAGCCGCATAGCCAAATTCCGCACCATCGCTAAATCTAGTGCTAGCATTTACATATAAAACTGCTGAATCAATCTCATCTAAGAACTTATTAATATTAGTATAATCTTGAGAGATTATCGCTTCTGAATGATTTGTGCTGTATTTTTGAATGTGAAGTATAGCTTCATTAATATCATCTACTATTTTAATAGCTAGTATTAAATCTTCAAATTCTTCTTCCCAATCACTCTCGTTTGCCTTTTTATAATTTTTTAAAAATTTCTCACACTTAGTGCAAACTCTAAGCTCTACATTAGGCATTTTGCTTTCTAATAAAGGCAAAATTTCGCTAGCTATATTTTTATTAATGAGTAAAGTCTCTACACTATTACATACCCCTGGTCTTTGCGTTTTAGCATTATTTATAATATTTATAGCATCATCTATTTTCGCATTATAATCAACATAAATATGGCAATTCCCTACTCCTGTTTGAATACAAGGAATTAGGCTATTATTTTTAACTTCATTAATCAAACTAGCACTACCCCTTGGAATTACAACATCTATATAATCATTCGCCCCTAAAAGCTCTTTTACTAAATCCCTATTAGTATCACTTACAATCTGAACGAAATTCTCATCTAAACCAAATCTTTTTAATACCTTTTGAAAAATTGAAACTAAAAATAAATTAGTATTTAAAGCTTCCTTTCCACCCCTTAAAATCACTACATTAGAACTCTTAAAACATAGTGCAAAAGCATCTACGCAAACATTAGGACGAGATTCAAAAATAATAGCAACTACTCCTAAAGGCACCTTAATTTGCTGCATTTTTAGACCATTTTCTAAAGTCTTTCCAAATACTACCCTACCCACTACATCATCAAGTAAAGCGACATTTCTTAAAGTGCTTATCATATTATTTATTCTATTTTCATTAAGTCTTAACCTATCTACAAAAGCACTTTTTAGATTTGAATTATCATTAATATCTTTAAGGTTTGCTTTTAATAAACCATCAATATTTGCAAGTATTTCATCAGCACAAGAATTTAAAACTTCTTTTTTAATACTTGAATTAAGCTTAGCTAATTTAGTCTTTGCATTTTTTGCATTCTTGCATAAAATATCAATCATTTTTACTCCTTATCAAAAATAGTTCCTATATCAGCACCACTAATTAACTCGCTAATATTCATAGGATTAGAGCCGTTTAAAATAGCCATTCTTACACCATTTGTAGCACAATTACTTGCAGCTTGTAATTTTGTCTTCATACCACCTATACTAAACTCACTACCTTTATCTCCGCCCATTTGCATAATCTCATCTGTGATTTTTTCTACATAAGAAATTCTTTTTGCATTAGGATTGTTCTTAGGATTTGCTGTATAAAATGCGTCTATATCACTTAAGATTATTAGCAAATCAGCCTTGATTAGACAAGCAACACTAGCCGAAAGGCTATCATTATCACTAAATTCAATCTCATAAGTTGAAATAGTATCATTAGCATTAATTATCGGGATAATTTCGTATTTTAATAAAGTATTTAAAGTGTTTTCAGTATTTTGTTTTCTTTGCTCTATTTCAAAATCATCTTTAGTTAGTAAAACTTGTGCTACAAATGAACTAAAATTAGCAAATGCGTTTTGATAAATATGCATAAGCTCTGCTTGACCTATTGCTGCTGCTGCTTGTTTTTCCATAGTAATTGTAGGTCTTTGCTTAAAGCCAAGTTTTTTTGAGCCAACCCCAATCGCACCTGAAGTAACCAATACAACTTCTTTTCCTTGATTTTTCAAATCAGCTAAAACCCAAGCTAACTTATTAATTAATCCTAAGTTTAAATTACCATTTTCATAAGTTAGAGTTGATGTGCCAACTTTGATTACAATTCTTTTGCTATCTTTTAAATTAATTTTTAAATTCTCATTCATATTTTCCCCTTATTTAGAAGAATATTAAATACTTTAAATTAATGCTTAAATATAAAAATTACAAATGAGAATTTAAAATGATTAGAATATAAAATAATAATATTTTACCCCTAATATTAGGGGTAAATTTTAGTAAAATATTATATGAACTTTTTGACTTCCATGAACTCCAAAAACGGTTACAAGCTCAATATCAGATGTTCTACTAGGACCTGCAATATATAAAATATTAGTAGGTAAAATCTCATTTTCAGCCTTTATTCTAGCAAGACCACTAGCAAGTGAAGGCTCAATTTTTGTTTTATCAAGTAGCATAATGCAAAGCATTGGAGCAAGGCTTAGCATTCTTGGTTGATTTGCACTTGATTTTACACAAGCAACCCCATGTGAGCTAATAGCAAATTCTACATCAATTACTGAAAAATCACTATGAAAAACTTCACTTCTTAATTCTTCTACGCTTTTATCAAAACAAACTTTTTTACTTGCATTTATTTTTTCTACATCAGCACTTAGGCTTTTTGGATAAATTAAAGATGAATATCCATAAGAGCTTGTGATTTTGTTTATTTCATCATAAACATTATCTAAGCCACTAACTTCATGAACTTCAAATTTGTTTTCACTCATTTTGGTTTTAGTTTCTTCTAAAGGATTATCGCTTTGTTTTATATGCACACTTGGGTCTATACTTTTATCATTTAACTCGTGTCTTACACCACATTCAATTGCGTTTAAAATCTGATTTCTTGAGCGATTGCTTATCTCTTCAATTCTCTTATTCATAAGAAACTCCTTCTAAGTTTTCTAATTCTTTATAAATATTTCCTTTAAGTTCAGGTAAGTCTTTATAAGTAGCCCAATTTTTAAGCACAGGTAGGCTTGTTCCTAGACTTTGTAATAGCCAGTTAAACTTACTTGCGTTACCAATAGCAACTCTCCACATTTTTGGACTTGTAGCAATATCAGCAAACTTAGCAAATCCATAGCTTTCCATTGCACTATGCTCTAATTCATTTGCACCTAGTGGAGCATTGTCCCCAGCTTCACCTATCTTATCACGGCGTAATTTTCTAATCATACTATCAAGTGGGATTTTTACAGGGCAAACTTCAGAGCAACGACCACATAAAGAACATAAACTTAAAATATCTCCATGCTCTTTCATACCGAATAATTGCGGAGATATAACTTCTCCAATTGGACCAGGATAAACAGCATCATAACTATGACCGCCGATTTTATCATATACAGGACAAAAGTTCATACAAGCACCACATCTAATGCAGCGTAATGCTTCATAATAATCTTCGTTACTTAAAATATTTGTTCTATGGTTGTTAAATAATATTATATGCACTTCTTTAGGACCATCTAGCTCATCAGCTTTTCTAGGGCCTGTAATAATATTGTTATACGCAGGGATAAATTGTCCTGTAGCAGATGGAGTTAATAATGTATCAGTTGTAGCTGCATCAGTAAAACTCTCTACTATTTTTTCAATTCCACAAATTGCTACATGAATAGTTGGAGCAGTTGTACACATTCTACCATTGCCTTCGTTTTCAATCAGCCAAATAGCACCTTCGCTTGAAATTGCAAAATTTACCCCGCTAATTCCCATTTGCAAACCTTCAAATTCATTTCTTAGATGAGTTCTAGCAATTGCATTTAATTTTTCAGGCTCACTTTCTTTATCTACGCCTAATTTTTCGCTAAATAATTCTCCTATTTCATAACGATTTTTATGAATTGCAGGAACAACTATATGAACAGGAGTTTCATTACCTAATTGTAAAATCAGCTCTCCTAAATCAGTTTCAATTGCATTCAAGCCTTTGTGTTCTAAATAGTGATTTAAGCCTATTTCTTCACTAGCCATTGATTTGCCTTTTAAGACTTTACTGATTTTCTTTTCCATCATTAGCTCATAAATTATCTCACAAGCATCTTCTTTAGTATTTGCAAAATGCACTTTCATTCCATTTTTTGTAGCATTTTTTTCAAATTCTAATACCCTATCTTTTAAGGTATATAAAGCATTATTTTTAGCTTTTTGTGCTTTTGTTCTAAGCCCTTGCCAATCTTGAAATTTTGCATTTATTAGGTTTTTTCTTCTATCTTGTAAGGCGTGCATTGCAGAGCTTACATTTTCTCTCATTTGTTTATCAGCTAATTTAGTTTTAATTAATTCACTATGATTTTTCATATCTTTTCTCCTTGCATTCTAGCAGCTAAAAAGTCATATAAATGATAAGTTTTGATATCAAGACCCATTTTTGCAATAGTTCCACGAATGTTTAATAAACACCCACCATCAGCTGAAATTATAACCTTTGCTCCACTTTCAACTATATCATTTACTTTTGCAGTTGCCATAGCGTTTGAGATTTCAGGCTCTTTTACACTAAAAGTCCCACCAAATCCGCAGCATTCTTCTTCATATTTAAGCTCAACTAATTCAACATTTTTAAGACTTCTTAATAAATTTTTAGAAGCTTCAATGCTTTTTTGCACTCTTAAAGCGTGGCAATTGCTATGCCAAGTAACCTTAATAGGCTCTCCTTTATCTTCTATCTTAAATCCAATTTGTTCTAAATATTGACTAAGTTCTATTACTTTTGAGCTAAATTTTTTAATTTTTTCATAATTTGCGTCATCTTTAAAAAGCTCAACATAATCATGGCTCATCATACCACCGCAACTTCCACTAGGAATTACTACTGGCAAATCTTCACTAAATAATTCGGCATTATATAAAGCTACTTTTTTAGTATCTTTAAAATATCCTGTGTTATAACTTGGCTGACCGCAACAGGTTTGATCTTTTTTAAAAATCACTTCAACTCCAGCACTTCTTAAAAGCTTAATAGAGTTTAAAATAGTATTCTGCATAGCAGCACTTGCTAGACAGGTCGCATAAAAATATACTTTTTTTTGCATTTTTAACCCTTTTTAATAAAATGATAATTTATTATATAACTTTAAAAATATTAAAGGGTTAAAATGGTTTTTTATGCGATTATTTTTTTAAATGTGTTGATTTATTTACTTGAATTTTTATTTGGTAAATCTGTATTTATAAATAACTTTTCACTTTATTATGGAAGTGATTTTTATACATTTTTTACCTACTCGTTTTTACACGGAGATTTTGAGCATATTTTTATGAATATGGTAATGCTTTTTATGCTATCTCAAATTCTTAGATTTTTAAATATCAAACACTTACTAATTGTATATTTTGTAGGTGCAATTATTTCATCTTTGGGGTATTATTATTTAATGATAAATATGGGATATTATAATTTCATTTTACTTGGAGCTAGTGGAGCTATTAGTGCTTTGATGGGTTATGCTGCAATTATTTTAAGACAAAATGGATTTTTAATAGCTATTGTAGTAACTAGTATAATTTCTGCTGTGATTTTTCAAAATATTGCTTGGCAGGCTCATATTTTTGGTGCTATTTTTGGCATAATCTATGCTTATGGAATTTATTTTTTAAGGAGATAGAATGAAAAATTTTTTAAAAGGTTTTAGCTTATGCTTTAGTTTATTTATATTCTTTATATTAGGATTAATATCTACTAAAATTTATGAGTATTTAATAAATAAAGATGAAATTGTTATTGAGCAAACAATAGAAGTAGAAAAAAGATTAAATTATGATTCTTATATTTCAAATCCAAAATTTACTATGACAAAACAACTTAGTGTAAAAGAAAATCTAAATGAAAATGAAAAGAATGAAATAGAAGAATTGTTCTCTAAGGTATTAGAAAGAGTAAAAGAAAGTAATTTATGTGAAGGTGGAAGCTATATATTACAACCTAATATAGCCTATCAAGATGGAATGAATATTCCAAATGGTTATAAATTTGATTCTGCTTTAAGATGCGAGTTTAAAAAAGAAGAATATCAAAACTATAAGAATTTATTAAAAGATATAGATAACATACTAGCTAATAATGAGTATATTACAATTAATTCTCCTGCCTTAAATCTATCAGTTAGTAAAGAAGAAATAAGCATAATAAAACAAGAATTGTATGATGAAATATTTAAAAAAGCTATAAGTATAAAAGATAAATATTCTAATCTTACAAATAAAATTTGTGAAATAAAATCAATAAAACATTATGAATTAGCACAAAATCAAATATTAGGTGCTGATTATAAATACGATGATACACCAATAGAAAAAGATAGTGATTTTAAATTAAACGCTACTTTAGAATTAACTTGCAAATAAGGAAAAAATATGAGTGAAATTATAACTAAAGGCTTTGCAGCTTATGATGAAAGTGCTAATTTTAAGCCAATTACTTTTAAAAGAAGTGCTTTAAGAGATGATGAGATATTGATTAAAACTATGTATTGTGGGATTTGCCATAGTGATATTCACGCTGCTAAAAATGAATGGAAAGCTACAAAATATCCTATAGTTCCAGGTCATGAAATAGTTGGCTTAGTAGTTGAAATCGGTAAAAATGTAAAAGAATTTGAAATAGGAAATTACGCAGGAATTGGTTGTTTGATTAATTCTTGTGGTGAATGTGATGCTTGTTTAAACTCAAATGAGCAATTTTGTCAAAAAGGTGCTGTTTGGACTTATAATAGCGTTGATTATTTTAATAATTCAGAAATTACTAAAGGCGGATATTCAAATTATATAAAAGTTCATAAAAACTATGCAATTAAAGTTCCTAATAATGCTCCACTAAAACTAATTGCTCCACTTTTTTGTGCAGGAATTACTACTTATTCTCCACTTAAATTCTCTAAAGTTAGTAAAGGTATGGATGTAGCAATCGCAGGATTTGGAGGCTTGGGTGTAATGGCTTTTAAATACGCAAAAGCAATGGGTGCAAATGTTAGTGTAATAGCTAGAAACGATACTAAAAAAGAAGCAGCTATTAAACTTGGAGCAAGTAATTATTATAATGATATTAATAAGGTTGATAAAAAATTTGATGTAATAATTAGCACAATTCCAAGTAAATACGATGTCTTAGCGTATGCGAGAACTTTAAAATACGGCGGAGAAATGGCAATCGTTGGCTTACCACCAATAAACGAGCAAGTATCAATTAGTCTAAATGCCTTAATTAGAGTAAGTCATAAGAAAATTTATGGCTCATTAATAGGTGGCATTAAAGAAACTAAAGAAATGCTTGAATTTTCATTAAAACACTCAATTTATCCAGAAGTTAAAATCATAAAACCTGATGAAATTAATAAAGCTTATGATGATTTATTGAATAATTCAAATTCTTTTAGATATGTAATTGATTTTAATGAATAAAAATCTAATTTTAAGCCTAATATCTTTAGGCTTAATATCATTTTTAAGCGTATTAATTGAAACTTCTTTAAATGTAACTTTTGCTTATTTAATACAAACTTTTAATATTGATATTAATAAGGCTTCTTTGCTTACTTCTATGTTTTTACTAGCAATCACACTTACAATGCCACTAAGCTCATATTTAGTAAATCAAATTAATACTAAAAAACTTTTTATTTTTACTAATTTATTATTTTTAATAAGCCTAATAATTTGCTCAAGTGCAGGTGAGTTTTATATTTTAGTTTTTGCTAGATTTTTACAAGGAATTGCCGCAGGTATTGCTCTACCACTTATGTTTAATATGGTAATTTTTAAAGCTAGTGAAAAATACTTCGGATTTTTGATGGGATTTTGTATATTTTTAGTAGCGACTGCACCTGGTTTTGGGCCAATTTATGGTGGATTTATTATGAAATATTTTCAGTTTAAAGATATTTTTATATTTTTAATACCTTTTTTGGTTTTTGCCTTTGTTTTAGGAATTAAAAATATTCCAAATCTTGGAACAAAATATAAATTAGACTTAAAAGAATATATATTAATTGTATTGCTAGTAATTAGTGTTGCTATAAGTATTAAATATATTTATATTTTATTTTTTAGTATTTTAATTATTTTTATGCTAAATAAAAGCAAAATTATTGCAAGTGCTAAGAATTTGCAATTTTTCTCATCTACTTTAATTGTATTTTTAATGCAGTTTTTTGCTTTAAGCTACTCGTTAATACTACCGAATTATTTAATTATGAATAAAAATTATGATAATTTTGAAGCTAGTAAAGTAATGCTTTTAGGCTCATTAATTGCTGCTATTTTATCTCCAATAAGCGGATATTTAAGCGATAAATTTGGCTCTTTTAAATTAAGTTTGCTAGGTATTTTTATCATAATAATTGCAAATATTTTATTATTAAATATTGAAGAAAAAACATTATTAAATCTTTCAATGTGTTATTTAATTTACGCTTTCGCACAAGGCTTATCTATGAGTGCTTTAATTTCTTACTCTATAAAAATTTCTAAAGATAAAACAAATGCAAATAATTATATAAATACTTTTCAACAAAGTTTTGGAAGCTATGCTGTGATGATAATATCTATAATTTTTAATAATAATTACGAAATTGGCTTTTTAAATTCTATAAAATTAATACTATTTTTAGCGTGTTTACAATTAATCTTAATTTATTTTGCTTTTAGAAAAAAAATCTAGCAATGGTTTTTAATCATTGCTAGATTTTTTATTATATAAACTTATGTAAAGAATGTAAGTGATATAAAATAAGTTGAAAGCTTTATGTGCTCGTTATTTAAGCTTGATTTTTGTAAAATGTAAGTGCTTTACAAAGTGTATAAAATAAGAGTTTTTGCTTTACATTTTATAAAATACTTTTAAAAAACCTTTACAACATACTTTACAAAATCTTTATAAAAGCCTATTAAATCGGCTTTGAAATACTTTTAAAATCTTTTTAAATAAATATATGCAAAAAATATTGCGGGGACATTTGGGGGATATTTTGTCCCCCATAAATAAAATTATAGCAACATTTTAAGCCAATTTTTAATATTAATCTTGACCATTTCTAACGAATGCAGGTTCGTTAAAATCTCTAGTTTTATAATCTACTTTTATTGTTCCGCCACTTACTTTTTGCATTTCAGGTTGAACTATTTTATAGCTTAACTCTTCTTCACGCTTTTTGCTCTCTTGCTCAATTTTAGCTTTTTGTGCTCTTGTTTCATCAAAACCTGTAGCTATAATAGTAACTTCAACAGCATCAGCTGGCAAGCTAGTATCTAATACATGTCCGCAGAATACATTTAAATCTTCGTTACTAGAATTTGAAATCTCTTCCATTGTCTCAACAAGTTGGAAGAAAGGAATATTTTCACCATAGCTAAAAAATACTATCATAGCTTTAGCGTCTTGTAGGTTAGTTGTATAATTTTCTAATAATGGAGAATCAATTGCATTTGCATACGCTTCTTTAATAGCATTTTCACCTTCAGCTCTTCCCATTCCCATAAGTGCTGTTCCACGATGGCTCATAACAGAAGTAACATCTGCAAAATCTATATTAGTATCAGCTTCAATTAATAACATTTTAATTATGCCGGTTACAGCATTTACTAAAACATCATTAGCAAATTTGTTAGCTTCTCTAGTATTTAAAGTTTTTGGAACTACTAATTTTAACTTATCATTTTGGATTAATATAACGCAATCGCTTTCTTTTTTTAGCTCTTCTAATCCTTTTTCAGCAGCTTTAATTCTAGCTTTTTCATAACTAAATGGGAATGTAGCAACAGAAACAACAAGTATGCCTAAAGATTTTGCAATTTTAGCAATAACTGGACCTGCACCAGTGCCAGTTCCACCGCCTAGACCTTCGGCGATAAATAATAATTCTGTTCCTGCTAAGCGTTCTTTAATTTCATCTTCAACTTCTTCAGCTGAAATTCTACCTATTTCAGGATTTGCACCAGCTCCACGACCATTTGTCTTCTTTGGTCCTAATTGTATTTTAATGTTTGCTTTTGACCTATTTATATCTTGAATATCAGTATTTGCAATCATAATATCTACATTAGAAATATCAACTTTTAAAGAACTAGCACAAGTTTCTACAATATGATTTATCATATTTCCACCTGCTCCACCAACACCAATTACTTTTATCTTAACGCCGCAATCCATTTCACTCTCCATTACTTTAAAATCTATATTATCACCTAAAATATCAAAATCCATTTCTTAAAATATCCTTTCTATATAAGCACAAACTTTCTTCCAAGATTTAGCAAAAACGCCTTCAGATTTTTCTTCGTTAGAACTAATCTTTAATGACTCTAATACTTCATCTTTGTCATTTTTTTCAATCTTAAGCAATTTTTGTTCCTTAACATCTATATTTGTGTAATAAGAAGTATTGTTTTTAGTTTCTATTTCTTTATCTACCGAAAAATCTATAATTTTTTCTAATTCTGTGGTTTTTTGTCTAGTTAATAAAACACCACTAGAATTAAGCTCATATTTAGTATGAAAACCACAAGAATACATACATAGGCCTAATAAACATGTATATTCAGGCATAGTAAAAATCTCATTATCCCCATAAAATACGCTATTTTTTTCTATAACGGTTCTTACGGCTTTATTGTTAAATTTAGGAGTTGCTCTTTCAGCCATATTGTCTATTTTGAAACAACCTCCAGTTAAAACTACTCTTGAGAAAAATTTCTCATAAGGACTATCATCTATGCTAGCATATATACATTCAAGCATTTCTGTAAGTCTCATATTTACACACTTTGAAACTGATTCAACAGATACTCTATCAAGAGTTTGAGAACCGGTTTTGTAATATTCTACATGAGTGCTATTTTCTTCATCTTTAAATAAAGAAAATTGTAATTTAATTTTATCTGCAACCTCATTACTAGCGGTAAGATATTTAGCAATATCGCTTGTAATATGCCAAGAACCAAAAGGAAAATAATACATCCATATAATTGAATTATAAGCATATATTGCAATATCACATACTTGCGAACCACAATCAATGATAGCAACACCATTTTCTCTTTCATCGTTATTTAAACAATAAATTGAATTAGCATATATAGAAGATACTAAAACATAGTTTTTTATATCAGCGTTTGATAATATTTGCTTTATATTTTCATAATCATTTTTATTCATAGTAATAATATTAGCTTCCAATCTAAAGCTTGAAGCCATCATACCAAGTGGATCTTCAATATTATCAGTATTATTCGCTCTAAATCTATAAGGCAGTATATGAATTGGAATTTGATCGCTATGAATATCTGCAGATGTTCTAGCAGCATTAATTGCTTTTTCTATATCCTTAATCGTAATTGCTGAGCCATTAGCATCTAACCTTATGTCAGCATATCCAGTTACAGAATTTGTATAAGCTCCACTAACAGAAACAGCAATTTTATCTATATTAATACTTAAATTTTCCTTAACCTTATTTACTGCTTTTTTAATGGAATTACTTGCGTCATTAATGCTTGTAATTTTTCCAGATTTAATTCCGTAAGTTTGTGTATTAGCGACACTAACTACTTTGATACCTTCCCCATCAAAACTAACAATAGCTACTTTTATTAAACTAGAACCAAGATCAATAGCTAAAATATTCAAAATTCACTACCTTTATAATAATTTTTAATTTCATAACGCTTATCTAATTCTTTTATTAAATCATCAAGCATAAGAGTAAAATTAATATTTTTCAACTCATTACTTAAATCAGTATTATTCTTTTCACTTGTATTATCAACTAATTTTTGAGACAGTATTTCATATACTAATACTTTATCATTTAAAAGCACATAAGATTTTTTAGTATTTTTCAAAAATAACTCGCTCACAAATGTAAAAAATTCTGTATCCGTTAAATCGGTATTATTTTTAGAAACTTTAGATATAAAACCTATATTTTTGCCATTAATTTTATCTTTTTTTAATTCTTCTTCGCCTGTATTTGACAATAATTCTTTAAATTTTAATTCTCTTAAATCTTCTTCTACCATCATTTTAGCTTTTTCAAATTCTAAAGCAGTTGGCTGATTTATTTTATCAAGTCTTACTATGTAATATTTATTATCCATAATAAAAGGCTTACTCATTTCACCTACTTTTAAATCTTTATTTTGTAAAACTAATTCAGAATAAGCATTTTGATTTGTAGTTGATTGGAATTTAATTTCATTATTTTTTAACTTAATGTAATCAAGTTTAGCTTCTTTTTCTAACAAACTTAAAGCAAAATCTATCTTAACATCATTTAATGCTAGTTCATATTCTTTAATTTTGCCTTCTTCATCTTTATAATTAAATTTATTATTTTCCCAATAAGCTTTCATATCACTTTCAATTAAATTATCTAAATTAGGATTTAATGTATATACAGAATAATCATATGATAGTTCAGTTTTGTATTCATCTTTATGTTCTTGCCAATAAGACTTTAATTCATCTTCGCTTAATTTGATTTTATCTTCTTCTTTAGACAAATCTATAATTTTTAAATTTATCTCATCTTGCATATTTAAACTAGCATTTGCGATTTCTAATTCTTCTTTATTTGCTGGAACTGCTAGTAATTTTAATAATTTAGAAATTTCTAATTTATTTTTAATTTGATTAGCAAAATCTGCTTCACTCATTCTTAAATTTTTCAAATACGTTAAATATTTACTTTTATCAAATGTTTTATCTTCTTCACTTTTATTAAATAACTCATAGCTAGCTATTGTTTTTACAACTTCTTCTTCACTAGCATAAAATCCCAAATCATAAGCATAATTTAATAATAATTTTTCTCTTATTAATTCCACTAATGCTTGTTTATCCAGTCCTAATTTTAACGCTTGTTCTTCTGTTAATTCACCATTAGATAATTGATTTTGAATATAAAATAATTCGCTATATTTATCATTAAATTCTTTATGTGTTACGCCTAAATTTCCTACTTTTGCTACATATTTGCTTCTTGAACTATTTAAATCTACACTACCCCAACCAACAGTTCCTGCACCAACAAATGCTATAACGCTAATCCAAATTGTAACAACTAAATATTTTTTATGACGTTGCATCCAAGTAATCATTATTTATCCTAATTTCAAGTGTTTTTAAAGAAAAATCCTATCTTATAAGCATTAACAAAGATTTAATTTATAAAGAAATTTTAGCCTGCAAATCTATATCAAAAATTTTAGAAAATAAACCATTAAAATCTCTATCAAAAATCAATAATCCAAAATTCTTTATCATTAAAAAATTAGATTTATTTTTTCTTAATTTATCTATTAAAACATTCATATCTTGTAAAATTAATTCATTTTCTATAAAAATATTTTGATTTTGATATTTCAAACTTGAACCATCGCATATTTTCATTATATCTTTAGTGCAAACTACGGCTATCACTTTAGCTTGTGAAAAAGAATTATATATTTTTGAATGTAATTTTACATATTTACAAGCATCATATTGTTTATAATTTTCATTTAACAATAATTTAATAAAGAATGAATTATCATCATTAAATATTGTATTTTTGTTTATTAAAAACGCATTATCTTCAAATCTTGAAGATATAGAACCATTAAGTCCATATATAAAGTCTTTTTCATACATTATTTTTGCGTATTTTTTGATTTCAGCAAACATTATTATATCCTTGTTAAAAAGTTTTATTTATTATATATACAATATTAAATTACAAGGTAAGCATTTGCAAATTCATATTCCCGTTTTAAAAGATGAAGTAGTTAAATTATTTAAAGATTTAGATAATGGTTATTATCTTGACGCAACTTTGGGCTATGCAGGACACGCTAGTGCTATATTAAAAAATAATAATAAACTAAATCTAATAGCGTGCGACCAAGATATAGAAGCCATCAATTATTCTAAAGAAAAATTAAAAGAATTTAATGTAGATATTCAAATTTATAAAACAAATTATGAAAATATATTTTCTTTCATTAATAACAAAAATGAAATTAAAGGTGTATTAGCAGATATTGGAGTATCTAGTTTGCAATTAGATAAAGATGATAGGGGTTTTTCTTTTGATTCTAGTGAATTAGATATGAGAATGGATAAAAATAAAGATTTTGATGCAAAAACTCTAATTAATACCTATACTAGCAAGCAACTAAGTGAAATTTTTAAAAATTACGCAGAATTACCAGAAAAACTAGCTTCTGATATAGCTTCAAATATTATCAAAAATAGACCTATTAACTCTTGCAAAGAACTTAGTAAAATAATAGGAAATGCAAAGTTAAACAATCGTAGTGTAAGCCTAAAAACTTTAATATTTCAAGCAATTAGAATTGAAGTAAATGATGAATTAGGAGTGCTTAAAAGATTTTTAGAGCAACTGAAAGAATTTAAAAATTGTCTAATTTGTATAATTACTTTTCATTCTTTAGAAGATAAAATAGTAAAAGACACTTTTAAAAAATGGGCAAATAATTGCATTTGTGATGAATTTGCAATTAGATGTGAATGTGGTAATAACCATTCCTTAGGAAAAATTATTACTAAAAAACCAATTGAACCTAGCAAAGAAGAAATAAAATATAATTCTAGGTCAAGTTGTGCAAAACTTAGAGCGTTTTATTTAAAATAATGAAAAACATAAGAACAAGTACAGAAGAAAAAGAAGAATTACTAATAAATAAATACCAAGATTATTCTATTTTAGGTTTTAACAAAAGGCTAATATTATTATTTTTTATAATAATGATTATATCAATTAGCTTAGTTTGGGTTAGACTTCAACTCTATGAATCAAGTAAAGTTTATGCTCAATTAAAAGACAAAAGAGAAGTATTAAGCGAAGAAAATAAAGAGCTTAAAAGAAAAATAGAAGCTTTACAATTTAAAAATAAAATTACAAATTATTTTGAAGTGCAATATGGAACTAAATAAACAATATTTTATTAATTCGTATCAAAAATTAAAAGTGTATTTTCATAAATACGACCCTAGTAATTTTTCATTACTATACGCTATGAAAGCTTGCGTTGGACTTGCTATTTGCTTAATCATAAGCTATTTTACAATTCACGAAAACTATACTATTTTTAGTGTTTTATCTTGTGTTTTTATATTTTATATGAACAATCTTAATTCGGTAGGAACTAAGAAAATATTATATTTGCTAGCTTTTACTTTTTTTGGTTGTTTTTTTGCTCTAGTAGTTCCTTATTTAATCAAACTTGATTTTTTTATGGCAATTCCTAGTTTTATTTGGATTTTCGCTGTTATTTTTGCAGGTGCAATTTCACAAGACGCACTAAAAGTTGGCATATATGCAACCTTACTTGTTATGGCTATGTTAATTAGTGCTAGTCTAAATAATTTTGATTCTTTAGAAGTATTTTATGCTACATTAATTGGCTCTTGCGTAGCAACTATTTTTAGAACTTTTGCATTTTATACTTATGGTGGATTTACTAGAAGAAGTTTTATAATGCTTTTAAATGATTTGATTTATATGAGTGAAAATATGACAAATAGCAAATATGAAATGTGGCAAAATTTATTCGTAACAAGGATAAATGAATTTAAAAGACTTTTTGAAAGTAAATCAGTAAATATAAAAGATTCAAGCCTTATAAGACACCAAGAAATGGCTATGTTTTATTTACTAAAGTGTGAAGAAATAGCACTTGCTTTATTTTCGTTAAGGACATTTTTTAAACAAAATTCAAAAAATGCTCATATAAAAAATATTCAAAATGAAATTATTTTTAATCTTGAAGAATTAAAAAAGATATTTAAAGATGAAAAAGTCAATCTCAAATCATTTTGTCTTGATAGATTAAAACAATTAAATACATTACCAATATTATGTACCTTAGTAGAGGTTCTTTATTACAAGCTTGAATTATTTAAGCAAGGTGGAGCAAAACAATTAACCTTAAAACCAAAAGATAAAAAAATCACAATTAAAACTATTTTAGAAAAGTTTCATTTTGATAATAAGTATTTTAAATTCTCAATAAAAGTTGCATTAGCAACTTCGTTTTCGTTATTTTTAGCATTATTTTTCAAAATTGACCACGGAATTTGGATAGCGATGGGTGTTTTTACAATGTTTAAAGAAACCATCAATTCAACTACAATTAATAATAAAGAAACCATTTATGCAGCACTAATAGGCTTTGCATTAGGACTTTTAATTATTTTTTCAATACATTCAAAATTAATTTTTGTAGTGCTATTTTTATCATATTTTGCTTGTATATATTTTAAGCATTTTCCATATTTTATAGCAACTATTTTTATTATGCTAAATCTTGCTATTTTATTTGCGAGTTTAGGACTTGATTATGAAAGATTACTTGTATATAGATTAATTGATTTTATTGTAGCATTTTTTATAGTTTATACCTTTTCGTATCTTTGGCCTAGCAAAAGCGAAGATGATATAAAACCTACTTTAAAAGACGCAATAAATAATCTTAAAAACTTTTTAAGTGCTGTTATTAAAAAAGAAGATTATTTAAATTATGAAAATAAAATTTTATTAAATATTAAAAGCCTTAAAAACCTTTTATACGAAAGCAGAAACAAACATAATAAAATTGAACAAATTAGACTACTAGAAGCAGTTTTGGAAATGAATAACTTATGTATATCATTAAATGAGTATTTATATTCAAAATATAATAAAATTCAATTAAAAGAACAATCAGATATTGGAATTTTAATCACTAGATTTAAAATGATGGAAAATATAAGCAATGACTTGCCTTATTATTTTTATGATGAAATAGATGATAAAATTCTAACAAACGATGAGAGAATTAAGTATTTTATAAACCAAATCTCAAAACGCCAAGATATAGTATATAAATATCTAATTGATAACTAAAATCACTCTAATTCAACTTGCTCTAATAATAATTCATCGCCACTTTTAATCTCAACATTATTGCTAGAGCAATTTTTGCAACAAAACTCATTTTTATTTTGAATAAAACTACAATTACAATCTTTACAAAAAAGTTCAAGTTCTTTTAAAACTACTTCTAATTTAGCATTGAAATAGCTTGAATTATTATCGCTAGTAAAAGCATTGAAAGCTTCTTTAAAATAATGCTCTTCAACCCCACTAAGCCTACCTATACTAACTCTTACTCTAGTAATTTTTGTAGCTTTATTATTGATTCTAATTCTTTCACACTCATCTAAAAGATTATTAACAATTGCCATTTCATGCATTAGCAAATCCTTGGCAATAATTCGCCTTTTGGCATTTGTAAAATCCTACTTCCACCATAGCTATTATTAAGCTTTACTAATGGGCTTTTTGACTTATGCACTACACCTATTATATTTGCAAAATCATTGTATTTTTTTAATTCTTTTAATACATTTTGCGCATCTTCTTTAGAACAAATACAAACAAATGTTCCTTCATTAGCTAATTCTAAAGCATCAAATCCTAATAATTCACAAAGCCCTAAAACCCCATCACTTATACTAATATCACTTTCATTGATTATAAATTCCAAGCCACTTGATTTTGCTAATTCATTTAACACGCTAGATAAACCACCACGAGTAGCGTCTCTTAGACATTTTATATCGTATTTTAAAATATCTTTTACTTCATTATATAAACATTTTGCATCACTTATAATATCGTAGTTAAAACCAAATCTAGCAGCCATTACACAAGCTCCATGCCTTCCTAAATCACCACTTACTATAATAGCGTCGCCTTCTTTTATATTTTTTGTGCTAATTTTATTATTATTAATAAATCCATTTGCATCGCCTATACAAGTTGTATTTATATATATCTTATCAGCCTTACCCTTAGGAACTACCTTTAAATCCCCACACTTAATTCCTACTTCAAATTCTTTTGCAGTATTTGATAAATCATTTAATATTTTTGCTAAATCATCAAGTAAAAAACCTTCTTCTAAAATAAGACCTAAAGTAAGATATTTAGGCTTTGCTCCCATCATCAAAACATCATTTATAGAACCACAAGCTGCGATTTTACCTATATTTGCACCATTGATAAAAATTGGGTCAAGCACAAAAGAATCAGTTGAAAAAGCGATTTTAGAAAAACCATCACAAACAGCAGCATCTTCGCTAAGTCCTTGAGAATTATCAGCTTGAATATGTTTTAAAATAAAATTATTTAAAAACTCATTCATCTCATCTCCGCCACCACCATAGCTTAATAAAACTTGCTTTTGCATAATACTTCCTTTAATTTCCTATTGTGTAATCTCTTACTAATCTAATTTTTGCTACTTTTGATAAAGCTTCTCCTGTCTCAACACTAATTCTTGCTAAAACGGTGTTTTTATCAAATTTTAACGCCTTAGAACTATCAACTTTTGTATATTCTATTGTGATTAAATATTTTCTATCACTATTACTAGGGTAATAGTAATTCTCGGTTATTTTTGCGTTTGACATAATACCTGAATTAACTATAGGATCACCTGATTCAAACCATCTACTTAATGCCTTTGCTCTAGCCCCGTCCATTATAAGTTCAACTTGCTCTTTAAGATAAGCTCTAGCTGCAAATGATACGGTGCTTTTTGATGATTGTAGGGTCAAAACTCCAACAACGCTTACTAAAATAATAAATATAATAGCAGTTATCATACTAAAACCTGATTTTTTCATATTATTACCCCACTTTTGCAAACTTTAAGGCTTGTCTTTTTAGTAATAAAACTACCTGGCAAATCATTTACTTCTAAGCATAATTTAATTTTAGTAACGCCGTTATTATTACTAATAATAAAATCACTAACATTATTTACAAGTGTTACTTTATCAATGGTATTTGTTGCGAAATTTGGTTTTTTATCTTTAAAATCATAACTATAATATTTTAATTCACCATCTTCAAACTTAATACCTTCAATCTTATCAACTAATACATATACATTACTAATTGTAAAAATCTTATCACTTAGTTTTAGTTCAATTTTTGCATAATCTTCTTTCTTACCACTACCAACATTTCTTTCAGCTATTTCTAAATCATACAAATCTTTTTCCATAAAAGAAGTTGAAGTTGCTATATTATCCCCTAAAAAATATACACCTAACTTATCTCCTAAAGAATACGAATTAATAATTTTAGTATTAATACCTTTTTGCTTATGAGAAAAACAATTAAAATAATTTGTTCCATCATAGCAACTTGCTTTATCATTTACAGCTGCATGAACAACACTTTTAGTTTCATTAAGTCCGTCCCATTTATTATGCTTTTTATCAATAATAGCAATCCTAGCCCATTCAAAAATCTTAAAATCATTCTTTAAAGAATCATCTTCAATATTAAAAACAAACTTACAATCAGTTACAGAATTTACACATTCAGAATCTTCAGCCTTTTTAAGTCTAAAGCTATTTTTAATGGCATTGTTTAGGTGTGTTGTTAAAAAGTCCATAGTAGCTTGAGATTTAAGCTCAAGTTCATTTAATGCTCTAACTCTTTGTTCGTTATCATAAGAAAATTTAATAATCTCTATTCCAAGCCCTGCAATTATTCCTAAAATAACAATAACAACAATTAATTCTATTATCGTAAAAGCCTTTTTCATCTACTTCCTTATAAACTTAAATAATTTTTTAATTTTGCTTCATTAGTGCTATCCCAAGTGGTATCACTAGTCTTCATTGCATATTGGCTATAAATACTATCTAATCTTCCAAATTTATTAAAAAATACATCAAATGATACAACAGGATTAGCTCCATCTAAAATCTGCATTTGACCTACATACATTGTGCTAGTCCCGCCTATATCTCCACATATACTATTTGTTGATACAGCACAATCAGTAGGGGTTTTAAAACCAAATTTATAAGATGAATCTATTTTTGAATACTTACCATATATATAATTTATCTTTTGACCTAAAACATTAGAAAAGCTTACATTTTTTTGATTATTTATAGAAATATTATTGATATTTGCAGCACTTCCTGATGAAGTAGCATAATATCTTGAATTAATATTAATTTGATTTAACTCATCAACTTTATAAGTTATCTTACCTTGTAAAGCAGGAGTTAATATATATTGAGATAATAAGCTATTGGTTTTGTATTCATCATAAGCTATATTAGAATTATCATAAGGTAGATTTCTAATAAGTCCATAAAGCTCTTTTACTTCATAAAAATATTCTTGTTTATAACCTACCTCATCGCCTTCTAAACTAGCATTAACTATTTTTGGAATAGCTGCTAAGCTAATTCCAATTACAACCATAGAAAATATAAGCTCAATTAATGAAAAGCCTTTTTTCATCCACGAACCCTTTCGTATTCTTTCATATATTCGCCTAAAATTTTAACTTTTTCTAAACTAGCACTATTGTAAATACTAGCTCTTAATCCGCCAAGTTTTTTATGACCTTTTAAACCTAGCATATTGTGTTCTTTAGCAGCTTTACTCCAAAATTCTAAGTCTAATTCATCATTTCCTGTAGTAAAGCAAACATTCATAACTGATCTATCATCATTATTTACATAAGCTTTGTAAAAATTACTATTATCAATAATATCATAAAGATATTTAGCTTTTATTTCATTTTCTTGATTAATTGCATCAAGTCCGCCCTTAGCCTTAATCCATTTCATAATTTTTGCATATACATAAATAGCAAATGTAGGCGGAGTATTAAATAAAGAATTATTATCTGCATAAGTGTTGTAATTAAACATTTTAGGCATAGTTTTATTTTTACTGCGTTCTAATAAGTCTTTCCTAATAATTAAACATGCAAATCCTGCTATACCAGCATTTTTTTGAACTCCACCATATAAAACACCTATATTTGAAAAGTCTAATTTCTTAGAAAAAAAGTCCGAACTAGCATCAACAATCAAAGGAGAATTTGAAATAGGAAGTTGCTTATATTGAGTTCCATGCACCGTGTTATTTGAACAAATATAAGTATAAGAACTATCATTATTTAAAGCAATTTTTGGAATATAATTATATTTACTATCTTTTGAACTAGCTACGATTTTTGCATTTACTCCAGCTAAGATAGCTTCATCATAAGCTTTTTGCGTCCATACATCAGTATCAATGTATTCACAAGGCTTATTATCTAGGCTAAAATTCATAGCCAATAAGCTAAATTGCATAGTAGCACCACCTTGAACGAAAATTACTTCATAATCATCATTTATTCCATAAAGCTCTTTTGCATCTTTAATAGCGTCATTGTGCATTTGCTCATAATAACTTGAGCGATGACTAATTTCCATAATAGAAAAGCCGTTATTTTTATAACTTAATAATTCTTCTTGAATTTCTTTTAAAACCTCTAATGGTAATTCAGATGGTCCTGCACTAAAATTGTATTGTCTCATTTTTACTCCTTTATAATCTTTGCTATTTTTACACAATCAATTGATTTTAGCGTGATTTCATCACCTTCTTTTAAAGCACTAAGTTTTATGCCTTTATTATCTTTCATAACTCTAGCATACTCTTTAATGCTTTCTAAGAATGCTTGATGAGTGCTTAAAATCTTTTGATAATTGTTTATTTTTACATATTTTTCTTTAAATTTAGGTTTAAAGCTGTTATTTAATAATATTTTTTGATTTTCTAGTTTGTCTTTTGCTAGTTTTATTTTAAAATCAATGATATTTTTACTCTTTATAAAATCATTTAAAGATTGATTTTTGTTTAAAATAGCCTTATTAAATGATTGCTTTGCTAATTTTTCATATTGATTTAGACTAAATTGCATACTTGAAATATTGCTTTTAAGCTTTGTGATATTTATCTTATTTTCATAAATATTACAAAGCCTTTCTTTATTTTCTAAGGCTTTATGAAAATTATTATTTAAAATAGTTTTTTGATTATTTAAAATTAGCTCATTTTGTTTTAAAATATTTTTTAGCTTATTTTGAAATAAAGTCTTTTTATTTAAAAGATTATTTTTATATGAATTAAATTTAAAATTCACTTCTTTTTTAGAAAATTTACTTGCTAAATATAAATAATTTTGCTCTTTTTTATCCAAATGTTTTTTAATAGTTAAGTTAAAATAATTTTGCAAATTATCTAAATCTAGCATTCTATCAAACTTATTATAAACCAAGCTTTGCATAGCCGCAGTTGGGGTTGCATAATACTTACTAGCTGCTAAATCGCTTAAATGAGTGTCTATTTCGTGTCCTAAACCTGTAATTATTGGGATTTTAGATGCTACGATTTGTCTTACTAAAGCTTCATCGTTAAAGCAAAATAAATCTTCTTTACTACCACCGCCACGAGCTATTAATATAATATCAAAATCAAATTCATTAGCCTTTTTAATACACTCAATTACTCTTTTACTAGCATTTTCTCCTTGCATTAAACTATCAAAAAACACTAATTTTATTAAATAAGCTTCGTTGTTTTCATAAACTCTTAAAATATCTTTAGCAGCAGCTGAATTAATAGCTGTAATTACTGCAATTTTTTTAATATTTTTTGGAATTTGTTTTTTATAAATATCTAAAAACAAGCCTTCATCTTTTAATTTCTTATAAAGCTCATTAAAAGCTGCTTGTAATTTACCCAATCCATCGGCTAATTCATAATCAGTGCAGTTTAATTGATACTTTCCACTAGCAGGATATATGGTAAGTTTTCCAATGGCTATTATTTTATTGCCTACTATTAAATTAGCCTTACCTTTGTTATAACTTGAAAACATAGTGCAATCAAGGCTTGATAACTCATCTTTAATAGTAAAATACCAATGCCCTGAAGTATGATTTGTAATCTTGCTAACTTCTCCTTGAATTGCGATATTTAAAAAAGTATTTTCTAAATTATTTTTAGCAAGATTATTAATTTCGCTTACACTAAAATATGTTTTTTCTAGTTTATTTGCTAACATTTTTACTCGCTATAAACAATGAACTAACTCCAAAACTATAAGTTTTGAAAAGTTTTAAATCAAAATTATGTTCTTTTAATTTATCTTTAAATTCATCATTTGAGTAAAAATCATCAATAGAATTAGGTAAATATTCATAAGCTGCTTTGTTTTTGCTTAAAATTCCACCTATTATAGGTAATATTTTTTTTAGATAAAAATCACGGAAAAATCCTATTATACCGCCCTTTTCTCTTTTGAAAAACTCCAATACTAAAAGCGTTCCATTAGGCTTTAGCACTCTTTTAAATTCTTCTAATGCTTCATCTTTTTCAACCACATTTCTAAAACCATAACTAATAGTAATTAAATCCACGCTTTCATTATCTAATGGTAAATTATTTGCATAGCCTAATTTAAAATCAATTTCTAAATGACGCTTTTTAGCCACTTCTAGCATTCCACTGCTTGGGTCAATCCCTACAACCTTTGCATTTGGAATTTTACTTAGCAAAACACACATATCGCCTGTCCCACAAGCAATATCAGCTATATTTAAATTAGAATTTAAATTAAGAAAATCTTTAACCTTACTAATCGCATCAAATCTCCATTTTGCATCGATACCAAAACTTAAAACCTTATTAGCTTTATCATAGCTTGGAGCTATTTCATTAAACATTTCTACTATTTTTTCTTGTTTTTGCATATTTATCCTAAATAATAAGTTCTAGCTATTTTACTAATTTTTCTAGCTATTTTTTTAACGCTTTTATTTTTTGCTAATTTTTCTTGAAAATCCAATTTTTTATGAGTTTTAAAAAAGCTTAAAAATTCAAGCAATATTATTAATTTTTCGCAACTTTCATTAAATCTTAATACTTTTATAGCTTCTTTTCTTAAAACTTTTGAAAAGATTTTTACAAAATTAACCTTAGCACAATTTGTGGTATAAAAATTATTTTCATCTAAAATAATACAAGATAAATTATCATAAAAATTATCATTTTTATTGATAGTTTTTATTATATTTTCTTCGTAAATAAAAGAGAATAAATTAAGAATTTCTTTTATTATCTCTTGTTTAGAATTAATACTCAAATAAAACAAATATATCCTTAAAGCAAGTCCTATGCTAATGCTTAAATCCCTTGATTTAAGCCCATAAGTTAAAAATATTTTTAATCTTTCATATTCACTAAAACTAAGTCCATCTTGAGAATTTTCATCAAATAAAGTGCAGATATAAAAATTATTAAATTGTTCTATCATCTTGCCTTGAGTGATGGCTCTTTTGTATTTTAAACTTTTGCTTTTTACTTCATTTAAGCTAAGCTCACTCGTATGATATTCTATGTCAGCTCTTGATAAATTAGCTTTTAAAAAATGTAAATTACTATCAATTATATCAAGTTTATAAAGACTATTTTCAAATAAACAAAAACTATCTTTAAGCTTTTTAAACTCTAAATTACTCTCTAAGGTAAAAAAGAGAAAGTGTTTTAAAATACTCACCTAAACTCCTTTTTTATCTTATTTTAACTTATATTATTTGCAATTTGAACAAGTAGCCAAAAACGCTGTAATTTTAATACTTTCTATAGGATTATCTAACTTAGTTTGTAAAGTTTGTTGATATTTATCAAGCCCAGCCTTAACTTTATCTAAATCAAAAACACTTTTACAATTATTACAAACCAAATGAATATGTTCGTATTCATATATATCGTATTTTGATTTATCATTAGGGATTGAAATCTCAACTACTAAACCCTCATCAATCATAGTGCTAAGATTTTTATAAACAGTAGCAAGTGAAATTGCAGGATATTCAACCTTTATTTGCTCGTATAATTCATCAATACTAGGGTGTTCGTGTTTTGATAAAACTTTTAAAATGCTTATTCTTTGCGGAGTTGCTTTTAGCTTTCTATCCTTTAAAATCTCTAAAAACTTCATATTTACCTTTACCAAATAATATTTTTTATTAAATGCGAAAGAATACTATAAATAACTTAATATTTCTAGTCATTAATTAAGTTATTTTAAATTTGTAATATTTTTGTAAGGAGAAAAAATGAAAGCGAAAATCATTTATTGTAATGCTTGAAAATATGAACCACAAGCTGCAAGGGTTGCAGATGAATTAATTGGTGAATTTCAAGGAATAGAAGTAGAATTTGAAATAGGAAGTAAAGGCGATTTTATAGTTATTTGTGATAATGAGAAAATATATTCAAAAAATGAATTAATAGGTTGTGATAGCAAAAGATTTCCACATATTAATGAGATTAATTCGCTTATTAAAGCCTATAGATAATTAAAGAATTTAATTTTAAATTCTTTAATTACAAATCAATTCTTACTAATTTATAATCAGGGTCAAACCTAAATGATAATAAATTTTCATATATTCCAAAAAGTATCATAAAGGTTACAAAAGAGCTTCCACCATAGCTAAAAAACGGCAGTGGCACTCCAACAACAGGAGCAAACCCTATAGTCATAGATACATTAACCCCAACATAAATAAATATTAATATGGATAGAGCTGATGTGAAAGTTTTAGCAAAATAATCTTTTTTAAGCTTTTTATTAAAGCTTAGCAAATGTAAAATCAGTAATAAATATAATCCTAAAAGCAAACAAGCACCTAAAAATCCGTATCTTTCAATAGTATATGCAAAAATAAAATCACTCGTGCTAATTGGTAAGAATTTAAAATGAGTTTGAGTAGCATCATCTTTGCTTTTACCATTTATTCCACCACTTCCTATTGCTATCATACTTTGTCTTACTTGATAGCTTGGTTTTTCACTTAAAAAATCGGTAATTCTTTTCTTTTGGTAATCATTTAAATTATCATAGACAATAGGAGCTATTGGCATACAAATTCCAAGCAATAATGCTCCTGTTAAAATAATTTTATGATGAATGCCCACTAAAAACAATGTAACATAGCCAACTATTAAAATAATTAAAGCAGAACCTAAATCAGGCTCACTTTTAATAAGAACAAAAGGTAAAATTATATAAAAACTAATTTTGCAAAAATCTTTAAATCTATATCCATCATCAGGTGGAGGATTATGTCTAATTAAATAAGCAAGCATTAATAAAAACGCAGGTTTAAAAATCTCACTAGGCTGAATCGTAAATCTTGTAAAAGGAATTTCAAGCCATCTAGTAGCTCCTAATTTAGTAGCCCCTAAAACATCAACTAATAATAATAAACCTATACAAAACCAGTAAAAAAAAGGAATAAGCCATTCAATTTTTTTAATGGGTAATAAAAAAAATATAAAAAAAGCAAAAAACCCTACAATCACATATATAATTTGTTTATGCGCTAAAACTTCATTCGCCTCATTCATTAATAAAAATGAAAAAATTATTATTGGAAATACGAGCAATGGCAATATAAAATCAAAGTGGGTTAAAATTTTACCATCTAGTTTTATCAATTTACAACCTTTTGCTAAATTTGTTTATGAATATGATTTAAAAAGGTTAATATTGAGTAAGATTGTAGCAAGTGAAATTGAAAGAATTGATATATATTTAGCTAAAGTTTTAGGACAAAGTCGCTCACAAATTTCTAATCTAATAAAAAATCAAAATGTATTAGTAAATAATAAAGTAATTAAAAGCTCATATAAACTAAATATAAATGATGAAATAGAGATTAATTACCCTGATATAAAAGATATAAATATTAAATATGAAGCTAATTTTGATGTAGAAATTCTGTATGAAGATGAGTATATGCTAGTAGTAAATAAGCCAAATAATGTAGCAACTCACGGCTGCTCTTCTTTAAAAGAAGCATCATTAGTAGAATGGCTACTTGAGAGAAATTATAAACTAGCTGATATTAACGGCAAAATAAGAGCAGGAATAGTGCATAGACTTGATAAAGATACTAGCGGAGTTATGCTAGTAGCTAAAAGCAATGAAGCATATTTTAGCTTGGCAAATCAGATTAAAAATAGAGAAGTAAATAGAATTTATCTAGCAGTTACAAACCACACAATAAATCAAAATCATATAGAAAAATATATAAAAAGAAATGAGAATAATAGATTAAAAATGCAATCTTTAAGCAAAGATGAATGTATTAAAAAATACGGCTTAAATGAAGATAGATGGGGCAAATGGGCTAGAACTCATTTTATAAATCTTGCAAATACAAACGATAAAGCTTTAATTTCAGCAAAATTAGAAAGCGGTAGAACTCATCAAATAAGAACCCATCTAGCAAGTGTAAATAGATATATTTTAGGAGATAGTATTTATGCTGATGAGAGCAGTAAAAATAAAGCAAATAGATTAATGCTACATTCATTTTATATAAATTACACCCACCCAATAACAAATAATTTTATGGAATTTTATTCAAGTAATTGTTTGAGTTTTAATGAAGCTATTAAAGATTTTAAAGATATAAAACTTGACTTAAATCTAGCTCATAATTTATTAAATCAATTTAGTAATAATTTGGAATAGGATATGCTTATAAATCATTATTCATACTTAGTATAATTAAATCTTTACACGAAAGGCAAAATATGAAGAAAATTATTAAAATAAGTTTATTTACAGCTTTTATTATAGGCTTTAATGCGTGCTCTAGCACAACAAGTCTTAGTGAAATTGCTCCGATTGATAATCTTACTATGGTAAATAATATAAGAACTCTTCAAGGTATGAGAGAAATAGGATTTGAGTGGGACCCTATATATGATCAAAATATAGATGGTTATAAGATTTATAGAAAAGAGCTAAATGATGAAAATGCAAAAGACAAACTAATCGCTACTATAAATGATAGATATGCAACTCATTATTCTGATAATAATTTAAATCCTGATACTAGCTATGCTTATACTTTCGTAACTTTTAATAAAGAAGGTAATTCAAAACTATCTACTATAAATGTAAAAACTATAGGAAAAATTGAACCAGTTACATTCATTCAAGCAATAGCAGGACTTCCTAATAAAATCAAAATAATTTGGAGACCGCATACTGATTCAAGAGTTGTAAAATATAATATTTATAAACAAGACGCTAATTCTGATAAATGGTATAAAGTAGCAACTATTAATAATCGCTTAAGTGCTGAATATTTAGACGAAGTTAAAGCAAATCTATATGCTAAATACAAAGTAACTGCACTAACTTATAACGGAGTTGAAAGTGATGCTAGTGCTGAAGTTGAAGCAATTAGTAAAGTTTTACCACCACAAATTGTAAATATCAATGTAACTACAAACCTACCTAAAAAAATAATTCTTACTTGGGACGCTCCTAAATATGAAGACTTTTCTCATTATAAAATATATTATTCAAAAGCATCTTTATTACCATTTTTTGAGCTAGCTACAACTACAGAAAATAGCTATGAGGATAATATAGGAGATGATGGAGTAAGCAGATATTATTATGTAACTATGATAGATAAAGACGGACTTGAGAGTGCAAAAACTGGCGTAAATGTAGTTGGAATGAGCCTTGATAAACCTAAAACTCCTGCTCTTACAGGATTTGAATTACAAAATGAAAATACACTAAAAATAAAATGGATTAGCACGGATAATCGTATAAGAACCTATAAACTTATTAAAAATTCAACAGAAGTTGCAAACGGAATACAAAATGATTATTATGTAGATACTACATATGTGCCTGGAGATGTTTATCAAATAATTGGCGTTGATGAATTTGGAATAGAATCAAAACCTAGTTCAAAATTGAGTGTTAAATAATGCCAAATTTTAAAGCAAAATATATAAAGAATTTAACCTTGCCAATTAGTGTTGGGGAGGTTGAATTTAAATTTAAAACAAAAACACAATTAGGCAAAACTTTAGTTTATACTAGTATTAATAATTCTAGTTTTTTTATAGAACTTAACGAAAAAAATAATGAATTTGTAGTAAAAATTGATAAATTAACAAAAATTACCGACTTAGCCTTAATGCAAAAAGCCTTAGAAGCATTTGAAAAAACATTTTGTGATGAAATCATATCAAAAGCATATCATTATAATAAATTTAAAGAATTAGCAAGTAATGTCATATCATCTCCTAAGGACTTTAAAGAATTAATTAATTCATTAGATAATGCTTATTTAGAGATAGGTTTTGGTTCAGGAAGACATTTGCTATATCAAGCAAAAAATAATCCTCAAAATACTTATATTGGAATAGAAATTCATAAACCTAGTCTTATTCAAGTAAGTAAATTAGCTAAAGATTTAAATAATATATATTTATTAGATTTTGATGCAAGAATAGCTATAAAAGAATTAAATAATAGTTGTTTAAATGGAATATATTTGCATTTTCCTGTGCCTTGGGACGACGCTCCTTATAGAAGAGTTGTATCAAACGAATTTAAAAACGAGTGCGAAAGAGTATTAAAAGAAAATGGATTTTTTGAATTAAGAAGCGATAGTTTAATGTATGCAGAATATACAAAAAATATTTTTTCTGATTTAGACTATGATTATTTTAAAAATAAAGACGCAAGGATAATAAGCAAATACGAAAGCCGTTGGCTTAAAATGAATAAAGATATATATGATTTTGTTTGCTATGTGAGAAATAAAAAGAATTTAAATCAAGAAATCATAAATCAAAAAATTAATTTCAAAATTAATTTTAATAAGCTTAATTTTATAAAACATATCGATGAAGATTTTTTCTTAAAAATATCAAGAATTTATGAATGTGATAATGCAAAAATCATTCAAATAGCTTATGGCGGATTTGACACACCAAGTAGCTCTTATTTATTATGTAAAGAAAATGAAGAATTTGAGTTTTTATTTCACGACTTTTGCCCAAATACTTTAAATTTAAAAGCATTTATTAAATTAAAAGAGTTTTTACAATGAAAAGCAATGCTACTTTAATAAATGCCAATAATTTAACTCTAGCCTACAATAATGAAATAGTATTGCATAATATAAATTTTAGTGCTAATGAAGGTGATTTTATATTTATCACCGGTAAAAGTGGTAGCGGGAAAACAACATTGCTTAAAAGTTTTTTTGGAGAATTTAGCGAATTTAGTGGGGATTTGCATGTTTTGTTTAAAAATATGGGAAATATTAGCAATGCTGAATTGTTAAAACTTAGAAGAAAATTAGGAATAATTTTTCAAGATTATAAGCTAATTAACGAGCTAAATGTAAGCGATAATATAGCATTACCTTTAAAAATAGCTGGCGTTAAAAATGAGCAAATCAGCAAGCATGTAGATGTGTTATTAAAATACACAAAACTTCAGCATAAAGCTAAAAAAATGCCTTTAGAATTAAGTGGCGGAGAGCAACAAAGAATAGCCCTTGCAAGAGCAATTATACACAATCCTAAAATAATAATATGTGATGAGCCAACAGGAAATCTTGATATTCATTCAGCTGATATTATTTGGCAATTACTAAACGCTGCTAGAAATACATTCAATGCTTGCATTATCGCAGTAACTCATCAAATTCCACCTAGAATTGATTTTAATTATAGGCATTTAAATATAGAAAATGGGGTTTTGAATGAATTTATTTAAAACACATATTAGTTTTATTTTTCCACTTTTTATTATATGTTTTTGTTTTCAATTTGCCTTTTTTATTGATGAATTAATAAAAGATTATGAAACCAAATTAAATAAAGATTACAGCGTAGTATTAGTAAGCGAGCTAGAAATTCAAGCAGTTGATTTAGCTAATATTGAGTATTTTTCAAGTATTAACGAATTAGACCCTAGTGAAATTCTTAATAAATTAAAAAAAGATATAACAAATGCTAATTTAAATACCTTAAAATCAAAACTTCCAAAATTTTATAATATTAGCTTTACTAAATTTATTAATGAAAACGAAATAAATCAAATCAAAAAACAACTATTAAAAATACCGAATGTTTTAAAAGTAGAAACATTCTCAAAAACACACATTAAAATATATAAACTATTAAATATTATAAAACTAATCTCTTATATATGTTTAATTTGCATAAGCATATTATCTATTGCTTTATTTATAAAACAAATAAAAATTTTTAAATACGAGCACGAAAATAGAATTTATATTCTTAATTTATTTGGGGCAAATTTCTTCCAAAGAGCTGCACCAATGCTTAAGATTGTATTTGTAGATAATATAATTTGTTTTGCTTTATTATTTGCGTTTTTTATTAATTTTAATAATATCTCTTATATAAAAGAATTTTTAGCAAAACTTGATATAGATTTACCGCAAATTGATTTTTTACCTAGCTTAATTGAAGTAAGCTCTTATTCTTTACTAGCTTCATTACTATGTATAATGATTGTAATGTTTAAGGTAAAAAGACAATGAAAAAACTTCTAATAGTTTTGTTTAGCTTAAGTTTATTTGCAAATCAAATAGAAAACAACACAAAAAAACTAGAGCAAACTCAAAATGAAAAAGAACAAATATCAAAAAAATTAGAAGATTTGGCAAGTGAAATAATTGAAGGGGAACAAAAATTAAAAGAAATAAATGAAAAAGTTAAAAAAACTTCAAATATAACGGCAGAATTACAAGAACTTGTAAATGCTCAAAATGGAGAATTAAATACATTTATTACACAAAATAAAGAGCTAATGAAAGATAAAGAGAAATTAGGTGCTAAATTAGTTGAAATAATTGCTAAGGATTTTTCGTATGATTTAATAGCACCAAAAGATTTAATTGATAGCTCAATGAGTATAGTTTCTATTGAAGTATTAAACACACTTTCTGAAGTTTTGAATAATGAGCTTTATAAAATTTCAAAAGATTATGCAAGAACGCAACAACAAATTGATTATAAGCAAAAAAAAATTAGTGAAATGAATGTAAATATTGATAATTATAAAAAACAAGCAAAAGAATTAAGCGAACTTAAAAAACGCCAAGAGAATTTAATTTCTAAACAAAAACAAGATGAAAAAATATATAAACAACGCCTAACAAATTTACAAAAACAACAAGATGAAATTAGAGCAACTTTGGCTAAATTAAAAATCATAGAAAATGAAAAATCAAATAAAAAATCAAGTCAAACTACACAAGTAAAACATTCTGATACCTTAAGTTATGATGGAAAGGTAGCAAAATATACAGGAGCAAAAACTATAGCACCTTTGGTTGATTTTAGTGTAAAACAAAAATTTGGAGATTACATAGACCCTATATATAAATTAAAAATATTTAATGAAAATGTAGTGCTACGCTCAAATACGCCTGATGCCAATGTAAGAGTAGTATTTGATGGAAAAGTAGTTTTTGCAAATGATACTGCAGTCCTTGATAAGGTTGTAATTGTTGAACACGCAAATGGAATTCATACAATATACGCTCACTTATCAAAATTTAGCAAACTTGCAAAGGTTGGAGAAGTATTAAAAAAAGGAAACATTGTTGGAAAAGTTGAAAGGGATTTAACTTTTGAAGTTACACAAAAAAACTACCACATAAATCCGTTAGAACTAATCAACAATTAAATTATAGTTATACTTTTAAGTATTTATACGCAAATAACATTAGTAATGCTAAAAATAATACAAGAAATCCTTGCATACTAAAATACAATTCATAACTAATATTATCAATATATTTTGCAATAATTCCTTCAATTCCTTGTGCAGCACCAGAACATAAAAACCAAATTCCCATAGTGCTTGAATTAAATCCACTTGGAGTTAATTTTGATACTATGCTAAGTCCTAAAACCCCTATACTTGTTTGAGAAATACCCAACATAAAATAAGTAATTAATATATATATTGGATTAATAAAATCATCTTTACTAAGCATTCCTAAAACAATAAATGAACTAGCAGCAATAATCATAGCAGCTGGTATAATTAATGCTTCATTAATTGAGCTTTTTTTACTTATAAAACTTAAAAGCATACTTGTAAAAATACTGACTAAAAACATAAAAGCTAAATACCAACTAGCTGGAATTTGATAATTTAAAATACTAAAAGAAACCTTACTTTTAATTAAAATATTTAAAGTATTAAAGCTTTGAAAAATCAGCATATAAAAAAACACAGCAGCTATTAAATAAAAAGCTAATTTTTTAAAATTATTTTTTGTTGGTATTTTTCTATAAATAAAAATATAAAAAATTATTAAAATTAAAATTGAAAAAATACTTATAATTTTACTAACCACCAAAAGTTCTTGAGTAGCTAAGAATGCAATAAATAAAAATATCAAAATAAGCATAGCTATATTATTTTTAAAAAAATCATATTTTATAGGTTCGCTAGATATATATTTTGAATTATAAAAAAATACTAAAATAGCACAAAATACACTAAAAAATGATATGAAAAATGCTAAATTATAAGAATGTAGTATTAAAAGACCAGCACTAATTTGCCCCAAAAAACATCCTATATTTACAAAAATATAAAACATACTAAATACATACTCGCTATCATTAGGATAACTTTTAGATAACAAACTTGTAATATTTGACTTGATTAATACACTACCAAAAATAATGCAAAAAAGAGATATATTTAAAAAATCAAAAGTTAAACATAAATACCCTAAAGTAAGAAAAATAATTCCTAAAATTACACATCTTTTTGCACCTAAGCAAAAATCACTTAAATATGCTCCAAATATACCAAAAGCATAAATAGCAGCACCCAAACTTGCACTTATTGCACTAGCTTCACCTTTAGAAAAAGAAAATGTATCCATTAAATAAAATACAAAAATACCTAAAAAGCCTAAAAAGGCAAATCTTTCTAGGGCTTCTATGTAACATATTGGTAATAGTGGTTTTAACTTATTTTTTGACATCGTTTTCTCCTAAAGAAAATCTTGAAGCCTAAGAAAGATTTAATTCTATTAAATTTAAAGGAGGTGGTGGATTTACCAGGACTCGAACCTGGGACCAACCGGTTATGAGCCGGTTGCTCTAACCAACTGAGCTATAAATCCTCCGTGATTAAAAGCTGTTATTATATATTTAAAAACTTAAAAATTACTTAAACAATAAAATTTTTATCTTTTTTATAGGCTTTTATTGAATATTACAAAATAACCCATAAAAACCTATAGGCATTTATAAAAAATATAAATGCCTAATCATATTACATAGCAATGAAATTCTTAGGATTAAAATACTCAAGGTTAAAGGCATTTGCCACACCTTCGTGAGTGCAGTGTCCTTTATGTGTATTTAAACCATATCTTAAACTTTCAAAACAAGTTATAGCACCAATTACTCCAAGGTTTGCTATTTTAATTCCATAAGGAGTTGTAGCGTTTAATAATGCTAAAGTAGCTGTTTTTGCAACTGCTCCTGGCATATTACCAACTGCATAATGAATTATCCCATCAACTTCATAAATAGGGTTTGTATGAGTTGTTGCACGGCTTGTCTCAAAACAACCACCTTGATCAATCGCAACATCAACTATAACAGCACCTTTTTTCATATGCTTTAAATGTTTTCTAGATAATAATTTAGGAGTTTTTGCTCCTGGAACTAAAGCTGCTCCAATTACTACATCAGCATCTTTTATACTATCTAATATATTTGAAATATTACTATATAAAGTAGTAATCTTACCATTAAATACATGGTCAATATAATCTAGTCTATTAGCATCACGACCTAAAATTACAACTTCTGCTCCCATACCAAAAGCAAGTTGAGCAGCATTAAGCCCTACCATACCACTACCTAAAATTACAACTTTTCCTTTTTTAACACCAGTTAGACCACTAAGCAGCATTCCATTACCGCCATAAGTTTTTTCCAAATACTTACAACCTTGAATTACCGCTAAACGACCAGCAATAGCACTCATAGGAGCTAAACAAGGAAGATTTTTACCTTCTTGAATCGTCTCATAAGCAAATGCTGATATTTCTTTATCTATTAACATTTTTGTAAGTTTTTCATCTGCTGCTAAATGTAAATATGTATATAAAATCTGTCCTTTTTTAAAATACTTATATTCACTTTCAATTGGTTCTTTTACTTTAATAATCATTCCAGCTTTTTCAAAAATTTCTTCTTTAGTTAAAATCTTTGCTCCGGCTTTTATATATTCTTCATCACTTATATCAATACCAGCACCGGCTTTACTTTCTACTAAAACTTCATGTCCATGATTTATATATTCAATAACATCTAAAGGCGTTAAGCCAACTCTATATTCTTGGTCTTTAATTTCTTTTAAACAACCTATAATCATTTATACTCCTTTTGTGATAAAGGAGTATGATATAAAAAAAATAAAAACTTCAAAAGATTTTTTTGAAAAAATTATAAAAAGTGTTACGAATTTACAAGTTATATGTTTTCTAGCATATGAACTATTACAATTTTAAACGCCAAAAATAAAAGTAGCAAGCTTCCTATTGGTTGTAAAATTTTTTTATTAACTTTCATTTTACTTATAAATAAACTAGAAAAGCACATAAAAAATGTAATTAAAGCTATTAATAAAGAAGAAATAAATAAATTATATTCCAAAGAAAATATCATAAGTCCTGCACCTAGTGCATCAATACTAGTCGCTATGCTAAGCAAAAATAATGAACCATAACTTATATTAATATTCTCATTTTCATTATCTAAGAATTCCTTAAATAATTTATATGCTAAAAATACAAAAATTGCAAAAATCACATAATGGTCAATTGCTTGAATTAACTTCATATACCTTACATTTAATAAATAAGTTACATAATATCCTAAAATAGGCATTAAAACTTGAAAACAAGCAGATAATGCACTAAAAACCAATAACTTTTTTAAAGATTGTTTTTGTAGCACTAAGCAAATACTTAATGCTACAAAAAATGCGTCAATTGCTAAAGAGAAAGCTAAAATAACAATATCAATTATCATCAAATAAGCCATTCTCTTCTTCTAAATTTTCTTCTTCGTCTTCTTCCTTAGGGCATTTTGCAATGCTTACAACCTCATCGCTACCAACATTTACAACAATTACTCCGCTTGTATTTCTACCAGCTTTTCTAATGCTTTGCATATCAGTTCTAATCATCTTGCCACTACTTGTAAGCGCCATTAAATCCATAGTATCATCAACAATTACAATGCCTACTAAATCTTTTGTCTTTTGAGTAAGTTTCATACAAATTACGCCCTTACCACCACGACTTTGTAAGCGATATTCTCCTGCATCAGTTCTTTTTGCGATACCTTTTTGGCTAACACTTAAAATTTCTTGCTCATTACTTTCAATAACCACTGCACCTATTACATAATCTTGCTCTTCTTTAAAGCGAATAGCAGTTACCCCACGAGCTACACGACCAATTTGACGAACTTTTGTAAGTGGGAATTTAATACACATACCCTTTTTAGTAGCTACAAAAATCATAGTTCCACTAATTTGCTCTTCTTGATTATCTTGGTTTTCATCTAAAGAATTTTCTTCTTCAACAATTTGAATATTATCATCTTCAATAATTTCACTATTTTCATCAACCAAATCAATATTTTCACTATCATCATTTTGTGCTATTAAAACACTTACTAATTCATCGTTTTCATCAAGATTAATAGCTCTTACACCAACTGAACGGATATTGCTATATTCACTTAAATTCGTGCGTTTAATAAGACCATTTTTAGTAAAGAATGCAAGTGATTTTGTCTTAGCAAAATCAGTTGTTGGAATTATTGCCATAATTTTTTCATCTGGTAAAAGATTGATTAGATTTACAACAGCTTTTCCTTTAGCAGTTCTGCTACCTTCAGGAATTTTATAAACTTTTAACCAATATAGTTGTCCTTTATTAGTAACAAACATTAGCGTATCGTGAGAATTTGCAGTAAAGAAACTCTCTATAAAATCATCATCATAAGTAGTTACTGCGACTTTACCTTTACCACCACGCTTTTGTTTTTCATATGATTTTGTAGGAACTCTTTTAATATATCCACGATGAGTAATTGTAATTACCATTGGCTCATTTGGTATTAAATCTTCTACATCAATTTCATCATAATCATCTACTATTTCAGTAATTCTTGGAACTTTAAATTTATTTTTAATTTCTAATAATTCATCGTGAATTATTTCTTCTATTTTTTCTTCACTTTTTAAGATTGCATTTAGTTCTTCAATTTTTGCTAAAAGTTCTCTTAATTCATCTTCTAATTTATCTCTTTCAAGTCCTGTAAGACGGCTAAGTCTCATTTCTAAAATAGCATTAGCTTGTAATTCAGTTAAGCTAAATTTTTCTACTAAAGCATCTCTTGCACTTGCAGTATCTGCACTTGATTTAATTAATGCAATTACTTCATCTATATTATCTAGTGCAATTTTAAGACCTTCTAAGATATGCGCTCTTGCTTTTGCTTTTTCAAGTTCAAAAATAGTTCTTCTAATAATTACGGTTTTTCTATGATTTAAGAATAAATCTAATAGCTCAATTAAAGAAAATACCTTAGGTTCTTTATTATGAATTGCTAACATTATCACACCAAATGTTGTCTCCATTGTGGTGCTTTTAAATAAATTATTTAGCACAATTTCACTCATAGCATCACGCTTAAGCTCAATTACAAGGCGAATTCCATCTCTATCACTCTCATCTCTTGTCTCGCTTATACCTTCTATTTGCTTTTCTTTTACAAGCTCTGCAATTTGCTCGTGAAGTCTTGCTTTATTTACTTGATAAGGCAACTCATCAATTACTATTAGCTCTTTATTTCCTTTTTGTTCTATATGAGTTTTTGCTCTTACTTTAATTCTACCGCGACCTGTTTTATAAGCTTCTATAATGCCTTTTTTACCAAAAATTATCCCACCAGTTGGAAAATCAGGACCTTTTATAAACTGCATTATTTCTTCTAAACTAGCGTTTTTATTCTCAAGTAAATATAAAAGTCCATCTACTAATTCATCTAAACTATGTGGTGGAATATTAGTTGCCATACCAACAGCAATACCACTTGAGCCGTTTAATAATAAATTAGGCACTCTTGAAGGTAAAACATCAGGCTCACTCATACTATCATCATAGTTTGGAACAAAATCAACGGTGTCTTTATCTAAATCTTTTAACAATTCTTCAGCCAAAATTGTCATTCTAGCTTCAGTATAACGCATAGCTGCAGCACCATCTCCATCAACTGAACCAAAGTTTCCTTGACCATCAATACTTGGGTATCTCATTGAAAAGCTTTGTGCCATTCTTACTAAAGCATCATAAACAGCAGTATCTCCGTGCGGATGGTATTTACCGATTACATCACCCACTATACGAGCTGATTTTTTATAAGCACTTTTTGAACCTACTCCTAAATCATTCATTGCATAAAGAATTCTTCTATGAACCGGCTTTAATCCATCTCTTGCATCAGGTAAGGCACGGCCTATAATTACTGACATAGAATAATCAAGATAGCTTGTTTTTATACTATCTTCAATATCTACAATAGTAATTTCACTATTATCAAATAAATTCATTGTTTTCCTTTAAGTAAAGATTTTTTTATACTAGCAAACTAAACTTTCGCATCGGCTAATACGACCGCAAAAAGAACCTTAATTTTAGCTTTTTTAAGCACTAAATTCGCTTGTTTTAAAGACTCACCTGAAGTGATAATATCATCTACTAAAATTACAGGTAAATCCAAGGTCTTTTGCAATTCATATTTTCTTTTATTTTTCTTTCTAAACAAAAGACTTTTACCTTTATAAATAATCTTATTTTTTGCTTTAATTGCGTTATATAATGGAATAATATTTTTTGATTTCATATTTTTAATAAGTATTGCCGTATGAGAATACCCGCTAGAGCAATCATCATCTAAGCCTAGAGCATAAGCTAATTCATTATCAAAATGAAATCTTTTATAAGAATAAGATGCGAGTTTATTTAACATAAAATATCCACTAATAAAATGCTTGTGATTTAATAATTTTTTAATTTTAGAATATTTATAAAAGCTAATTACTTCTAAACCATCATCCAAAATTCTTCTTTTACATTCAAGTAATTTAAATTCTTTTTCACAAGTTTTACAAAAAATCTTAAATGTAGGCTTAGAGCAATTATAACATAGCATAAAGATTTTATTCTTTATCTTTTAGACGCTTTTTAACCGATTTTACCTTATATTTTAGATTATCATTTCTACTTTTGTGAATGTCAAATTTGGCTACTAAATAAACTCTATCTTTATTAATTAATTTATTTGCTTTATTTAAAATTTTTAAAGCACTTTTTAAATCATCAGTTTCTACGCTAGTTCCCATTGCACCTAATTTGTGTTTTATATTTTTCTTTCTTAAATACTCAATAATTGGTGCTATTTCTTCACTTTTACTATCATCGCTCATAGAAAAAATACAAAAATCCATTGTAACACTCATTTTTTCTCCTTTAAATAAATTTAATTATTTCTTCATTACTTGCTCTAGTAGTTTTAAAATCATTTACATTATCGCTACTTTTTTTACCTATTGCAATGCCACATATAATTTTGCCTTCAACCCCATTTTCTCTAATAGTATCGCAATATTCAGCAATACTACCTAAAACACAAGTGCTAAATCCTAAATATGTAGCCGCATTTAAAAAATTAGCTAGAAAAATACCACAATCTAACAAAGAGCCTTCGTTTAAACCATTATCAATATGTAAAATTGCTAGATTTTTAGCATTAAAGAATTTAAAATTCTTATGCCATTGCTCTAACCTTTTTTCTTTCTCATCTCGCTTTATATTAAGTGCTTCATAAAGCCTAATTCCTGTCTGAAATCTTCTGCTCTTATAAGGTTCAAACCAAATATCAGGATATAATTTTATATCTTGACTTTTTAAATTATTTTTTACAGCATTTAATAAATCATCACTTAATTTAGCAAGGCTTTTACCACTAAAAAAGCTTAGTTTTGCTGGTTGCATATTTGTTGCACTAGGGCTTAATTTTGCAAGTTCTACTATATTAATTAATTCATCTTTACTTAATTCATAGTCAATAAAATCTCTACAAGAAAATCTATTATCCAAACATTCCTTAAAAGTCATAAAATCTCCTTAAAACAAGCATAATCGCAAAATATTCTAAAATAAAAGCAGAAATTATATTAATAATCTTTAGCACTTTTATACTAAATAAATTTGTATATTTATATACAAAAAACGAAAGCGAAAATATCCAAATAAGTATGCTAACGCTAAGTCCTAAAAATAAATATATAGGATTTTGTTTAGTGCTTAGCATAGTTGCAACGCTAAGCCAAAATGTGATTACATAAGGATTTGCTAGATTTAGTAAAAATCCTTTAATAAAATTACTAAATATATTTGTATTTTCTAAATTCTTATGAAGATTTATATCTTTTACTGGCTTTAGCATTAAAAATGCTAAATAACTTAAAAATATAAAGCCAAAAATACTTAAAATATTTAAAAATAAATTGTTTTTAATAAATTCTAAAACGCTAAAGCTTAATAATGATAAATAAAGCAAATCAGCAACAAAAGCACCAAAACCTAAAGAAAAAGCATTCTTAAAAGATTTTAGTGCATAACTTAAAATTAGAATATTAACAGGACCAAAAGGAACGCAAACTCCAAGTCCTAATAATATCCCATCAAATAAATCATTCATCTGCTAAACTAAGTCCTACTTTTCCATCTTTAATTTCACTAACTATTACTTCTAGCGTTTCGCCCTCATTAAAGCTTTTACCCTTGATTTTATTAGAATGTAATAATCCATCAATGCCGTCTTGTAAGGTTACAAATACTCCAAAATTAGCTACTTTTTTAACAACGCCACTAAATCTAGTTCCTATTTCAAATTCTACTTTAGGAGCTTGTTTTTTGCCTTTAGATTTTGGTTTTAACACTTCATTTAATATATATTCTTTAGCTTCTTTTACTAATTTTCCACTAATTTTTACTTCATTTTTATCTCTATCTAAATCTATGCTAACGCCAAATTTATCTATGATTTCTTTAATAGTTTTACCACCTTGACCAATAATTTCTGGAATATCATTAGCACTTACGCTAAATATTTCTAATTTAGGTAAAATTTCTTCATTAATAACAATTTTAGAATTTGCTTCTTCCATTAAATTAAGAATATGAATTCTTCCTTTTCTAGCAGCTTCTAAAGCTTGGGTTAATATTTCAGTGCTAACCCCACCTAATTTTATATCCATTTGCATAGCAGTTATTCCATCAACACTACCTGCTACTTTAAAATCCATATCCCCATCGTGATCTTCTAAGCCCATAATATCAGTTAATACAGCATATTCATTATCTTCAATTATAAGTCCCATAGCAACTCCAGCTACTAGTTTTTTACTAGGCACTGCTGCAGCACGAAGAGCTAATGAGCCACCGCAAACACTAGCCATTGAGCTACTTCCATTACTTTCTAATATTTCTGAAACTATTCTAATAGTGTGAGCATAATCTTTACTAACTGAAGAACTTAAAGCTCTTTTTGCTAGATTTCCGTGTCCTAATTCTCTTCTTGAAGGTGCTTTTAAAGGACTTGCTTCGCCTACACAAAAACCAGGAAAATTATAATTAAACATAAATCTTTCATAGGTAGTTGATTTATTATTTAATAATTCAATTGCTTGAGCATCATTGTCGCTACCTAAAGTGCAAACCACTAATGCTTGAGTTTGACCCCTTGTAAATAAACAAGAGCCGTGCGCATTTGGTAAAATATTAGTCAATATACTAATAGGACGAACCTCATCTAAAGCTCTCCCATCAGCTCTTCTTTTTTCTTTTAAGATTTGCTTTCTTACTATGTATTTTTTAATACGATTTAATTCATAATCAAGTTCAGCTTCACTCCAATTATTATTTATAAATTCTTCATCTAAAACAACTTTTTTTGCAATAGCTTTAAGCTCACTTGCCCTTTCGCTTTTAGCCATTTTATTAATTGCAAATTTTATATCTTCTAAATAGTTTTTTTCTAAATATTCATATACTGCTAGATTTTCGCTATCAGCTTTATAGTTAAACTCATAAGATTTTTTATATTCTTTAAAAGTATTATAAAAATCATTACTTATATTTAAAATACTACCTTTTGCAAATTCTAAAGCTTGTAATAACTCACTCTCACTCATCTCATTCATTGAATTATTAGTCTCATTTGCTTTCATTTCTATCATTAATAATTCATCTTTAAGACCACTTACAAACAAATCAAGACTTGAAAGTTCTAAAGAATTTAAATCAGGATTTAGAACAAAACCATTTTCATCCTTAGCAACCCTAACCCCAACTGCTGGATATACAATTTCAATATCACTTAAAAATAAAGCCGCACTTGCTGCATAAAGTGCAAGTGGCTGAATATCAACATTTTCTTCAACCGAAAGAAGCATAACAACGATATGAGTTGGGTGTAAATAGCCCTTAGGAAATAATGGGCGTAATGTTCTATCAATTATTCTTGAAGTTAAAGTCTCATAATCACTTGGTTTTGTTTCTCTTTTCACAAAACCGCCTGGAATTTTACCTGCTGCATAAGTTTTTTCTACATAACTAACGGTTAATGGTAAAAAATCTTCACTAACACACTCATCTTCTCTAGCAACACTTGCTAACATAACCGTTTTACCACAAGTCATTAAAACACTTGCATTTGCTTGTTTGGCAACTAAATCAAGTTCAAATACTAATTCTTTATCGTTAATCTTAATTATTTTTTTCATTTATCTCCTTTTGATATGGCAAATAATAATTGCTCGTTTCTAAAATCTCACACGCATATTCACTTGATATTTCAAGTGGTTGCTTGTAGTAATAATCTTTATCTATAAAATGTTCTATTTTTTCTAAATAATAAACTTTATCAAATAAATCATTATAATAATTATAAGCATCAGCAGCTACTAAAGCACTTGCATATTTTATACTTCTAACGCCTAAACCCAATAAACTTTTATGACATACATTAATAGTTAAACCGCTGTTTGAACCTTGGTCTAACAATAAAATATCCTTACCTTTAAGATTGCTAAGTGGTAAAGACTTTCTATATTTTGCAATTTTACCCATAATTGATTCATCATAAAGCACAGTACTCATTGATAAAATATATTCTTGAGTTATGGAAAAAGCTTCAATTAATTCTTGAATACATACTATATCTCTTGTTTCACTAATTTTTGCTATCTGACATTCATTATTTGGGGCATATATGCCTTTGTTAAAAAGCATATCATAATATAAATTAAGTTCACTTGCAATAGTCTCAATAAAAGGAATATTTTTAATACTATTTCCTATAATTATATGCCCTTCTAATTCTTTATATTGCAATAATTTTTCACTAAATTTATTAGCAGCTTGTAAAGGATTGTCAAAAATCATAAGTATCATCACCTCTTAAAGCAAAATTATATCTTACACCGCCTATTGGATAAAGATTGAATTTCAAATAAACCCCCCTATCTCTTACAGATTTTACACCCATTTGAGTAAGTTTAGCTGTTGTGCTTTCTTTAAATTCTAAAGAATAATTTATACATCTTTTTTTATGAGTAAAACCTATACTATAGTTTTCAAATTTCTTGCTATTTAAATTAAACCAAGCTTGAGAATATATTATATTATAAGGCATAAATTCATATTGAAATTTACTAGTTAAAAATCTATCATAAGGCTTATTTTTCACAAGAAGCTCATCAATTTTATTATAATAAAATCCAGAACTTATTTTAAATGGCTGGGTTGTATATACGCCTTCTATAAAAAATCTATCAATATTAGAATTTTTAAACGAATACTCCGTAGTATTATTAATATTAAAATTATTATTAAAATAATACTTAAGCTGATTGCTTAAAATATTAAACTTAGAATCTTCTGTCCTAAGCGTTAAAGAATGCTTAAGTTTTTTATCATTATCGCTAAAAATTATTTGAGATAACTCAATATTAAAGGTTAAATCATCATAAGTATTTGGTATGAAAAATTCATTTTCTATTTCTTTTGAACCAGTCCTAAGACTAGCACCAAAACCAAAATTAATATTATGCAATATATAATCATACTTTCTAAATAAATTAGTATATATAAAAGCACTATGAGTAGAATTAAAATTATAATCGTCTCTTCTACTATATTTATTATAAAAGTTAAGTCCTAATTCAAATTCTTCATTTAAAACAAAGTTAATATAATCATTAAATAAGCTTTTATTAAACTCAATTGGAACATAAAAATGAAATCTATTTAATGTGCTACCTTCTCTTCTATAAAAATTGCTATATGAAAAATCTGCTTTATAGTTAATATGATTATCAAATAAAGTATCATAAAATCTATGATAATGTAGATTTGGAATTTCTTGTAAAGTATAATCTTGATTAATACTTGAAGTGTCTTGATAATATTTAGCATATAAACCGAAATAATCTTTATTATCTGTATAAAAATAATTAAATTTTGAAGTTATTATGGCTTCATCATTATTATCTAAAAAACTAGATAAATTCAAATAATCAATATCACTAATTCTTAAAAAGTCTAAATATAATCCTTCTTGATTTTTGTTATTTGTATTAAAGATTTTATCTCTTTCATAGTGCATATTAAATCCATAATGCTCGCCAAATTTCAATTCTTCTTTATTAAAATAACTATTAAATTCTTTAAAATACCCAACTCCTATATTTCCTTTAGAATAAGGGCTATCAACAAAACGAAAATTAGAATAAATTCCATAACCCCTATTTGTTCTAATTTGTGGTCTTAATTCTAAATCCATTCTATGATTAATCGCCCAAAAAAATGGTTGCTCATAATGAATAGCTTCTTTGCTTTTTATTGATAATTTAGGAACCAAAAAACCAGTTTTTCTACTATCATCTGTATTAATAGCAAAATATGGCATATAAAAAATTGGTATATTTTTAAATCTTAAAACCATACCTTTTAATACTAAATCTTGAGTTTTAGTATTATAAATACCTTCCTTAAAATCAATACTCCATTCAGGATTTGCAACATCACAAGAACTAACACTTGCATTTTTTACAATAAAATCACCATTTATATAAGAACTATTCTTACTTTTTAACCATACTTCAATAAAAGAATCGCTTATAAAAAAATTATCAAAATTTGCACAAGAATTACCTAAATTAATTTTTGCATAATTTGATATAGTAGTTTGATTATTGTTTATTAAAAATACATCTCCAAATAATTCTAACTCTTTTGTATCTTGATTATATTTACCACCATTTGCTCTTGCAAAATAATTTTCTTTAAACAACAATATATCTTTATTTGAGATTATGTAATTATCTTTTTTTATAAACTCATCTGATTGAATTTCAATTTGATTTGAATAAAGTAAGCCAATAAGCAATATCAAATAAGATATTTTTTTAATCAACTTTAATCACCATAGATTTGCTAGCAATATCAGCAAAATTTCTTCTTGTCTTATTAAAGAATATAGATACAAACAATACCCCATTTATAAAAAATTCACAAAATACAAACACTAAAGCCCTATTTAAAGATTCTGTAAAATTAGGAGTATCAAAATGTTCGCAATTTACAATTTTTGTCTTTGTAATCATATTGCCAAAAGTTGCACCATACATATAAAAAAATATAAGAACATAAAAGAATTTAATAATAAAATATGCTTTTACATAGCGAAATAATAATATATTTAAATTGATATAATCTTCGTTATTTATTAAGGTTCTTATTTTAATTATTTCTTCATCGTTTATAAAATATATCATTAAAATAAAGATAAGAATATAGCAAATTATAAAATCAGCCACAAAAGCAATAAACCTAGCAACAATATCGGCTAGTTGTTTATCTTCTTTTTCAAGCTTTTCTAATATTTTATCATCCATTTAAAACCCTAAACATAAATCCCCAAACAAGCGTTAAATTTCAAGGTCTTGTAACCTAAAAAATAGTGGAAGAAAAGCATTAAAGGCTGCAATTCACAATTACTTGCATCACAGAACACGGTTGCTTAAACTTAATCACATAAAAAAATCTGTTAGACCGAATATATTAAACCCGCGTTGTCTAGGGTAGTGTAATTTTACATAAAAAGCTTAATGAATTTTTACTTACCCAAGCAAAACTCAGAAAACATTGCATCAAACAATTCATCGCTTCCTGTTTTTTTACCAAAAAGAGATAGTTTATTTAAACTTTCATTTAAATAATAAGCACAAATTTCAAGCTCATTAAAATTATCTATAGCTAAATAAATATTCTCACTAGCACTATAAAACGCACTTATTAAATCAGTATTTGTTAAAACCAATTCATTGTCTAATTGAGAATTTAAATAATTTTTTAATTCAAATTCTAAAGCTTTTATATCATTATTTAATGCTGATATTTTAATACCTTCTAAAGTATTTACTTGAGCTAAGTCGCTTTTATTTTGAACTATAAAATATTTTTTACCACTATTTTTAATGTATTCTAAAAGTTTTAATTCATCTTCTAAGCATTCTTTTGATGAATCAATTAAAAACAATACTATATCAGCCTTATTAATAGCCTCATAGCTTCTTTTAATGCCTAATTCTTCTATCAAATCATCACTTTGTCTAATTCCTGCAGTATCAACTAATTTTATTAAATGTCCGTGATAGTTTAAATACTCTTCAATACTATCTCTTGTAGTTCCTGCAATATCACTAACTATTGCTCTATTAAATGATAATAAAGCATTTAATAAAGAGCTTTTCCCTACATTTGGTTTTCCAATAATTGCTAGGTTAAATCCTTCTATTAGGCCTCTTTTTTTCTCACTTCTAATTGCAATTGTTTCTAATTCTTTAGCGTTATTAAGTAGTTTTGCTTTAGCATTTTCTAAAATATCTTCAGGCAAATCATCATCAGCATAATCAATTGCGGTTTCTAAATAAGCTAAAGTTTTAATTAACTCATCTTGGGTGTTAGTGATTAATTCTTTAAAAGCTCCATCTATATTCTTAGATATTATTTTTCTTGCATTTTCACTCTTTGCAGCAATTAATTCATTTATTAAAAGTGCTTTTTCTAAACTCATTTTATTGTTTAAGCAAGCTCTTTTGCTAAATTCCCCTGCTCTTGCAAATCTAGCACCTAATTTATTTAAAATCATAAGTATATTTTGTGCGTTTGTAAAACCGCCGTGAATTTGAAACTCTACGCAATCTTCACCAGTAAAAGAAAAAGGGGCTTTAAAATAAATTATAATGCCTTCATCAACAAATTCATTTTCGTAAAATAGTTTAAAAAAGTGAGCATAGCGGGGATTATTTTTTAATTTTTCTGCGTTTTTTTGACTTAATAATTTTGATGCTATTTCTAAAGCTTTTTCCCCGCTTAATCTAATAATACTAATAGCACCATTTCCACTAGCACTAGCAAGTGCTACTATTGTGCTATTCATTGTTTTTTAAATTCTCCATAAATTGCAATGTATCTTCCTAAAGAACTATCTTTTATAACTATATTTTTATGAGAAAATTCTTTTAATAATTCTTCATATACTAGATTTAATAAACTTGTTTCTAATGGTCTTGTTTGAGCCTTACCCACTTCATCAATTTTTGTCTTTACTTCGCTTAAATGCTTTTCAAGATTTTCTCTTAATTTAGCAAGAACACCACAAATCTCAACTCTTGCGTGAAGATTGTATTTAATGTTTATTAGATGATTTACAATAGTATCTAGTGCTTTGTATTTATGTGCGTCTTTTCCTATTAAACTTTCATAAGAATTTGCAATAAATTCTACATTTACACTATTTTCATTAGCTGGAGTTACCACAACATCTCTTACATCAAAATATTCACTACAAAATAAATTTTTTAAATCTTTTGCAATATCTTCAATAATATTAATTTCAATTTTTTTCTTAACTTTTACTTCAATTATTGCATCTTTTTTAAAAAAACCTAAAAAACCAGCTTTTGGCAATTGAATTATTTCATACTCTAATTCTCTAATAGAGCAATTAGTTTCCTTAATTGCTCTATCAATAGCACCTTCTAGTGTTTTATCAACTATTTGCATTTTTTCCTTCTTTATTAGCAAAAATTTTATTTACAAACCATTGTTGAGCTAGTGAAAATGTATTATTTACACACCAATACAATGTAAGACCTGCTGGGAAATTTATAAAAAATATCACAAATACTAAAGGTAAGAATTTCATAATCTTAGCTTGTGTAGGGTCTTGTATAGTCATAGGAGTTATAACTTGTTGTAAAAACATAGTAGCACCCATATAAATTGGTAAAATATAATAAGGATCATGTATTGCTAAGTCATTAATCCATAAAGCCCAAGGGGCAGCCTTAAGTTCAATAGCATTTAATAATACCCTATAAATTGCAAAAAATATTGGAATTTGAATTAATATTGGTAAACATCCGCCTAATGGATTTGCCTTATGTTTTTTATAAAGCTCCATCATATGCATTTGCATTTTTTGTGGATTACCTTTATATTTTTCTTGAATTTCTTTAATTTTTGGAGCTAAAACTTTTAATTTTTGCATAGAAACCATACTTTTATAAGTTGGATATGTAAGACAAATTCTAACAACTATCGTAAGAATAACAATAGACCAACCCCAATTGCCTACATGTGAATATATAAAACTTAAAAATGCGAACATTGGTTTAGCAATAAAAGTAAACCAACCATATTCAACCACATTTGTAAGTTTTTCATTAACAGCTTCTAAAATTTTATGCTCTTTTGGACCAATATAAGCATTAAATGTATCATTTCCGCTAGCTACAACATAACCAACTGATAAATCTTTGTGATTTTTAACAACTACCTTAAATGGCTTTTCAAAATTATAAAATGTGCTTGTGTAGTATCTATCAGAAAATGCAGCTATTATAGAATCAGTTTCAACTCTTTCATCATTTGATTTTATATCTCCATCTTCATAATCTACTTTAGTATCATCATTTTTGTAAATCATAGCACCATGAACTGTTAAAGTATCTGCTAAAACATTCGGACGCTCACCTGGAGTAATAACATAATCTCTTAATTTATTATCGCTAAAAGTAATTTTTACTTGATAAAAACCATTTTCTTTGAATGTTATAATTTTATTAACAATTACACCATTTACATCTTTACTTAAAACTAGCTCTTCACCAATATTTACACTACTTTTATTTGCTTTAAAAGTTGTATTGTTAAATTCTTTATTAAATTCACTATCATAAAAAACCATAGATAAAGGATATAAAGTAGTATTTTTATCAACTAAATTAATAGCTTCATTTGTTTCATTTAAAAATCTTTCATCTTTTAAAATAAAACTACTAATTTCTCCATTTTCATTGATTTGAACATCAAAATGCTCATTATTAACACTAGCAATAATATTATTTGTTTTTATTGCTTTAATATCTCCGATATTTTGAGTTTTTGTTTGTATATTACTAACTTCTTGCTTTTGAATTTGTTGAGTATTAGTAACAACTGGTTTAGGGATTAAAAAATCATAACCTATAAAAAAAACCATAGATAAAACTACAGCAATTATAATCCTTTTTTGTTGAGACATATTATCAAACATATTTTTCCTTTATTTGAATATTACTTTTACTATATAATAAAATTGTTTATCTTTTGGAACAAAAATCATTTTAAGTTTTTTTATCTTATTTTGATGTGTAAAAAGCATAATAGGTTTATGTTTAATTTTAATTATAGGATAATCAAAACCACCTACAAATAATTGATTACATTTTAAAATTCTTAAAGCTGTTAAAAAAAGTGCTTTAAAAAAATTATTATATTGAAGTTGAATAATCGCATATTGAGAGCAAGTTGGATAATATCTACAAGATTTAGGCTTTAAAGGACTTAAAAAATATCTATAAAATTCAACTAATTTAACAGCTAAATACCTAAACATTTTATTCCTTTAAACACCCCAACCTTTTAAGACTCCACTTAATATTCTTTTCTAATTCAAAATAACCTAAATCACTAAAACCTTTTTTTGCTACAAATATGTAATAACCGCTACTTATATTTGGATAAAGTTGTAAAAAAATAGCTCTTATTAATCTTTTAGTTCTATTCCTTACAACAGCACATCCTACTTTTTTACTTGCGATTACTGCAATTTTTTTAACTTCGCTTGGTTCGTGATAAATAACGCAGTTTTTAGCAAACCATTTTGAACCAATTTTATAAAGTCTAGCAAAATCTTTAGAATCATTTATGCTAGAAAATTCCTTTAGATTGCTAATCTTCTTCTACCTTTTGCGCGTCTTGCATTGATTACTTTACGACCATTTTTAGTCTTCATTCTTACACGAAATCCGTGAGTTCTCTTGCGAGGTGTATTGTGTGGTTGATAAGTTCTTTTTGGCATTTTTCTTCCTTAAATAAAAAAATTAAACGCATATTCTATCACAAATAACTTAATTATTTTTAAGTATTTTTGATATAAAATAAATTTTATGGATAAAAATACATATTTACATTACTTAAAATTATTCGGATTTTCCTTTTACAACGATAAGTTAAGCGTTAATAAAAACTACAATATAAAAGATATAAAAAATTGCAAATTATGCAATTTATACAAAAATAAAAATAATTTTTATACAAATAAAGTAATTAAATCAAATATTTTCATACTAAGCGATATTGGTTTTAATGACAATGATGCTGAATATTTTAATAGTATTTTAAGCAAGAATTTAAATCTTAATTTAAATAATGTATATATTACAAATATAGTAAAATGCTCAAATCAATATAAACAAGAAAATATTTTAAAGTGCTATCAGTATTTTTTAAATGAACTTTTAGAAAGTGAAGCAAATATTATAATTTTATTAGGAGAAAATTTAAAAAATATATTACAATTATCAAATTTTAATATTGGAGATATTATTTTTTATGACTTTTATGGTAAAAAAAGAAAAGTTTTGCTAAATTACAGCTTTAGCTTTATTAAAAAAAATCCAAGTTATGAAAATGATTTTATAAATAACTTAAAAAAAATAAAGGAATAATTATGAAAAAATTATTAACAACAATGTTAATATGCTCAAATCTTATTGCTGCCAAACAAGAATTAGTCAAAATTGAGCCAGCAAAGGTTTTTTATGTTAATTACGAAAAAGAAAAATGCTCTGATGAATGTCTAAAAGACTTATTATACAAAGGTCTTTACATAAGCTATATAACAAGATTTAATTCTAATGATGAAAAACTAAATAACATTTATGTAAAACTTCTTAATGGAATTGAATATATTGATTTACCTAAAAAACAACAATTAAACACAATTAAAATAGCTTTAGTTATACCAGAAAAAGTTGTAAAATCTTATTCTAGTAATATAATTTCTCCTGCACTTGCATATCTTATGAAACAAAATGATAATGTATATATGAAAGTATATTTTACAGGAGATGAAAGTGAAGCTAATATAGCTCCTATCATAAGCCAATTACACGATTATTCACTAATTATTACAGGATTTCAAAAAAACGGCATTAATGTATTAAACAAAAGTATTACAAATATTGCAGTATTTAATCCATTAGCAAAATCTAGTGATTTTGATAATGTAAATTCTAATTTTACATTTGGTAGCATAGATTATCAAGAACAAGTTGCAAAACTAATAAATATTTCAAATAATAAAATAGCTGTATTTAAAGATGATAGCTTATTAGCAAGTAAAATAACTGATAATATAAGAGAACAAAGCAATATAATTTCTCTTAAAACTATTGAAAAGAAAAATCTAAATGTAAATTCGGCTTTAAGTGATGCTTGGAAATTAAATAATTCTAGCGTATTTTTTAATATACCATTAGTAAAAACAACTCTTTTGGCAACACAAATAAGAGCTTTAAGTATTAGACCAAATAAATATTTAAGCACTCAAATTAATTATCATCCAATGTTTTTAAACCTAAGCCAAGAAAACGAAAGGTCTATGTTTTATTTTGCTAATTCAATAGGCGAAATTGATGAAGAAATAGAATATATAAATGATTTATTAGGGCAAAAAATAGCTTATAACTGGATAGCTTATTCAACTAGTGTTGGATTAGATTACTACTATCACGAGCTATATTCAAACAAAAAAGATAGATTATTTAAAGATAATTTTATAGGTAATTCAATACATTTTAATGTAAGAATTATGAATGCTAAACAATCAAAATTTAGCGAACAAAAATAAAACTAAGAATTTAAATTCTTAGTTTTAAGTAATTTTATAAAGATAATAAAGCAATTCTTACTGCGTTAGTTGCTGCTCCAACACGAATTTGATCAGCTACACACCATAAATGTAAAATCTTAGGATTATTTAAATCAACTCTAATTCTACCAACATAAGTTTCATTTGTATTGCTTGTAAATAAAGGCATTGGATAGCGTAACTCTTCATTTTCACTATCTTCATTATGTGCTTTTGTATTTGGATTATCCATCAATACAACGCTTGGAGCTTTACTTAAAATCTCTCTTACTTTTGTTAAATCTACATTATTTTTAAAAGTAATTGTAATACTTTCGCTATGACTTCTAAGCACTGGCACTCTAACGCAAGTAGCACTAATTTGCATTTTTTTATTCATAATTTTTTGAGTTTCATTTACCATTTTTAGCTCTTCTTTTGTATAGCCACTATCAGTAAATACATCAATTTGAGGAATTAGATTTAATGCTAGTTGATAAGTAAATTTTGATGGTTTAATTTCTTCAAAAGCAAATACTTTTTGAAGACCTTCCATAAGCTCACTCATACCTAAATTCCCTGCTCCACTTGCCGCTTGATAAGTGCTAACATCAACTCTTTCTATATCAAATACATCATCAAGTGGTTTTAATACTTGCACCATTTGAATGGTTGAGCAATTTGGATTTGCAATTATTCCTTTATGTTTTTCAAAATCACCAGGATTACATTCAGGCACTATTAAAGGCACATCATTCATCATTCTAAAATAACTTGTATTATCAATAACCAAAGCACCTTTATTTGCTGCAATTTTTGCATATTTTTCACTTATACTTCCACCCGCACAAAAGAATGCTATATCAACATCTTCTTCATCAAAACTATGCTCATCTAATTCTTCTATAACATAAGTTTCATCACGCCATACAATCTCTTTACCAGCACTATTTTTACTAGCTAACAATCTTAGTTCTTTTACTGGAAAATTGTATTCATTTAATACATTTAATATTTCTTCGCCTACAGCACCTGTTGCACCAATGATTGCAATATTTTTCATTTCACTCTCCTAAATTGTATTTTTGCATTTTTTCTCTAAAAACTTTTTCGCTCATTGAAATTAATTTAGAAGCTGCTTTTATATCCTTTTCTTGCTTTAAAGCTTCTTTAATTAATTCAAATTCTAAGTCATTTATATTATTTTTATTATTATTAGTAAAATTAAGCCTTAAATCACTATCTTTTACTACATTTTCATCGCTTAAAATTGCAGCACTTTCAACAATAGAAATCAATTCTCTTATATTTCCAGGATAATTATAATCATTTAATACTTTTATAGCTTCTTTGCTAAAAGTTTTTTCCCCTAAATCATACTCATTACAAATTCTATTTAAAGTAGCATTAGCAATTTCTATTATTTCATCTTTTCTTTGTCTTAAAGGCAAAATATCTAGCATAATTGTATTTAATCTATAAAATAAATCTGCTCTAAATTTATTATTTTTAATATTATCTTGTATGTTTATATTACTAGCACTTATAATTCTTACATCTATATTAATTAATTTTGTGCCACCTAATCTTTGTATAGTTTTTTCTTGTAAAACTCTTAATAACTTAGCTTGAATACTAGCACTCATTTCACCTATTTCATCAAGAAATAAAGTGCCTTCATTAGCTAACTCAAATAAGCCTAATTTATTAGAATTAGCATCTGTAAAAGCTCCTTTTTCATATCCAAACAATTCACTCTCTATTAAATTTTCAGGAATAGCAGCCATATTAATAGCTATAAAAGGCTTATTTGCTCTTTTACTATTTTCATGAATAAATTTTGCAAATACTTCTTTACCAACTCCACTTTCACCGCTTAAAAATACACTTACATTTGTTTTAGCTGCTTTTAAAGCTATTGTTTTTAAATTCTCAAGTTCTTTTGATGAACCTAAAAATCCACTTTGTTTTACTGGAATTTCTTTTTTAATTTTATTAGCTTTTTTTTCTCTAATAATTTTTGCTCTATTTATTGCTTCATATAATTTATCCAAATCAAATGGCTTTGTTAAAAAATCTTTTACTCCAAGTCTTAGTGCTTCAATTGCTTTATTTAAAGTCGCATTTCCTGTAATAATTATAAACTCAGCACTAATTTTTTGTTCTAAAGCTGTTTTTACAAACTCAAGTCCGTCCATTTTAGGCATATTAATATCACTTATTATTAAGTCAAAACTATCATCTAATTCTTTTAAAGCATCAATTGGATTTTTATAAGTTTTTAATTCATAATCATCACTTAATGATAATTCTAAGGATTTTCTCATATTAATATCATCTTCAACTATGGCTATTTTCATACCTTATCCTTTGTGTAAATCAATATTTTACCTTGAGCAAGTTCTGCTTTAAAATAAATTGGCAATAATCTTAAATGAGTTTTTATACTTGCTTTAAAATTATTGACATCAACATATTCACTCACTATCGCTTTATTAACACAATCTATTAAATTTGTTTGTTGGTCTTTTAAACTATCATAAACATTAGACTTTGTAGCATTAATCTCACAAACATAAGTATATCTTGCTTTTTTATCAATACTCATTGCTCTACTTAAGTGAAATTCTTCGTTAGTTAGGACTAGATTAGTAGTACTTAATCTAGCCCAAAATATATAATCAGGATTTGCAGCGTTTAATAATCCTAAAAAGCTAATTAATATGAGAACAATTCGTTCCATTTATATTTATCAATTTTTAGTTCTAATTCAACCGTATAAAGACCATCTTTAAATCCTTCTCCGGTAATGTTTGCATTTTTAATAAGTCCATTAACATATGTTGTAATTAACGAGCTTCTAAGCATTGCATCTTTTACATTTTCTCTAGAATTTACTCTAACCCCATAAAGTTTGCCAGCTAATTGACGATAAGCATCAGCTAATGCTGCTCTTTTTGCAAGTGCTAATGCTTGAGCTTGCGAAACTGTGTTTTGAGGTGGAATTCCCTCTCCTACCGAACTAAAAATCATAAGTCTTACTGCTTCTTCTTCAGGACTTAAAACAGGCTCTTGATAACTTGCTTTTTTATAAGCTGTTTTTTGAGTGTTATTTTCTACTTGAACTGTTGTTTCTTTTTTTTGTGGAACACAAGCACAAATAAATATAGCTAAAGCGATGGTGCCTAATCTTTTCACGATTTTTCCTTTAAATAATTATTTAATTGCTTCAAAGCAATTATTATTCCTTTTCTTTAAATAGCTTGTTATAATATGAAAAATAATCTGTTGTTTTGCTTAATTGCTTAGAAATATTTGAATAAAAATTTATTTCATCAATTTGATTATATTCTAAATTATTATCCAATTCAGCTATTTTCTTTAAAGAAGAACATTCATATAAATATAAGTTATTTTTTAATGCAACCATCACACTACCAATAGCCCAAGTTCTACAAAATTCTCTTAAATCATTTCTATTTGGAGTTAGTTGTTTTTTAGCGTATAAATTCGCTGCTAAAACATTAGTATCAAAATATATAAAATTGTTATATTTATTTTTAATACTATCATATATTTTTTGACTAGGAGCTATTAATAATGTATGCTCAATATAATTATTAAAAATTACTCTATCGCCTATTTGTGGAGTTAATATAGGTAATGGTAAAGCATCTTGTTTTAAATCAGAAAATGTATATAGCTCTAATTTAATATTATTGTTCTCATTATTTACAAAACTAGCTCTAGCAACAATTATAGAATATTCTCCAATATCTTTAATAACAATAGCGCCATTTTTTAAATTGTTTTCATCATATTTTGCATCAACTATATGAGCATAAGCATAGCCATTATCAATCTTATCAATAACAGCATTTATAAATTGATTAGCAAATGCAAAAACCGAAAAGCATATTAAAATAAAAGTTTTCTTAAACATATTATCCCTTTAAAATTAAATTACTAAATTATAAGCAAAAAAAAGTAAAATGTCTGCCTTATTTTGGAAATTTTATCATATTTTAAAGGAAAATAATGCGAAAAATCATATTAGTTTTATCTATTTTTTTAAGTTTAAATTTATTCTCAAAAGAATTAAAAATGGAAGAATTAATATGGGAAAGAGGCGAGAGTTTTTTATTTTTCTTACAAAAAAATCAAATTCCATTAAGCATATATCATAATCTTGATAAAGAAGATAAAGAACTAACAGCAGAAATCATAGCTGGGGTTAAATATCAAATATTAAGAGATGAAAATGATAATATAGAGCAAATTTTAATACCAATAAGCGAAACTTTACAAATACAAATATATAAGGATTTAGAAGATAAATATGCTATAACATTTACTCCAATTACTTATAAAGTTGAAGAAACAAGTTTAACATTTAAAATAAATAAATCAGTTTATCAAGATATTATAGATAACACTCAAAACTCTAGATTAGCAAGCGCTCTGCTTAGAGCATATGCAGGAACGATTAATTATACAGGAATGAAAAAAGATGATAGAGTAGTAATCGTTTATTCTCAAAAAAGAAGATTAGGTAGAATTTATGGAGATGCAAATATAAAATCAGCTATGATTGAAGTCAATAAAAAGCCTTATTATATATTTAAATATGGAGATAATGATTTTTACGATGAAAACGGAAAACAATTAGAAACATATACTTTTATATTGCCTGTTGGAAATGTTAGAATTAGTTCTCCATTTAACCCAGGAAGATTTCATCCTATTTTAAAAAAATATAGAGCCCATCTAGGAATAGATTATGCAGCACCAACAGGAACACCAGTAAAAGCAGCAGGTGCTGGAAAAATAATGTTTAGAGGAGTAAAAGGCGGATATGGAAATGTAGTTCAAGTAAATCACTCAAGTGGCTATATGACTTTATACGCACATTTAAGCAAATTTGGTAAATACAAAATAGGAGATAGTGTAAAACAAGGTCAAGTAATTGGCTATGTAGGAACTACAGGTCTTAGCACAGGGCCGCACTTACATTTTGGTATGTATAAAAACAATGCAGCAATTAACCCAGCAACAGTTGTTAGAGTTGCAAAAGATGGTCTAGTAGGCAAAGAAAAGCAAAAATTTGATTTAATAACTAAAGAATATATAAGTGAAATTAAACATATATTAGAAAGTAAAATAACTCCTATAAAAGAAGAGAATTTTGAAAATATTGTGGAGCTTAATTAAAATATGAAAAATACAGCAGTAGCTTTTGAAATAATACAAGATTTTTTAGATGAAAAAGATGTTAGCTACGCTGAATTATTAGAAGCCCTAAAAATAATAAAAAATGATGATTATGAAGCTTATGAAAACATAATTAAAAGTCTTGATGATGAAGACTTAGGAAATATCGCAACGCTAATGCCTGAACATATGTTAAGCGATGTTTTGAAATTATCTTCAAGCAAAAAATTAGCTTTAGCATTAGGCGAATTAGAAAGCGATGATGCAACTGATTTAATGCAAAGCATTGAAGAAATTGATGATGAAAAAGCAAATAGAATTTTTTCAAATCTTAGTAAAGACGAACAAGATGATATTTTATTCTTAAAACGCTACGATGATGAAAAAGCTGGTGCTTATATGCAAACAGAGATTTTTACCGCAAAGCTTAGTGATACTCTAGAAAGTGCTATTAGCAAATATAAAGAGCTTAAAAAAAGCGAAGAAATAGAACATATAATCCAACTTTTTATAACCGATGAGAATGAAAAATTAATTTATAGTTTGCATGTAGGAGATTTAATTTTATATGAATTTAAAGATACTTTTCAGCAAATTCTGGATAAAAATGAAGATTTAGCAAAAGATTTACATTTTATTAGAGATTACGACACTATAAATGATGCTATCTCTATGGTTCAAGACTATGATTTAAGTGTAATTGCTGTAGTTGATAATAATAATAAATTATTAGGAAGAATAACTTATGATGATATACACGACTTAATCCAAGACTATGCAACAGAGCAAATGTATAACTTTGCAGGGGTTGGAGATATTGATAGCGAAGATGAAAATACTATAAAAGCAGCTAAAAGTAGAGCTAAATGGCTTATTGTAAATCTAATTACTTCGTTAATTTCAGCCCATGTTATCGCAATGTTTTCTGATGCAATAGAAAAGTTAGTAGCACTTGCGGCTTTAATGCCAATAGTTGCATCAATGGGTGGAAATACTGGCTCACAAGCACTTGCCGTAACTATTAGAAAACTTGCTTTAGGTGAATTAAGTTATGAGAATTCAAAACATATATTATTAAGAGAAATTGCTATTTCGTTTTCAAACGCAACGATTTTTGCCATTGTGTTAGGAGCTGTTGCGTATTTTTGGTTTTCAATCCCAATGCTAAGCCTTGTGATATTTATATCAATGATTTTAAATTTAGGTTTTGCAGGTTTAATTGGCTCATTAATACCTTTGGTATTAAAAAAATGTGGATTTGACCCTGCACTAGGTAGTGCAGTTTTACTAACAGCAACCACCGATGCTTTAGGGTTTTTTAGCTTTTTATTACTTGCTAAGGTAATATTGTTATAATTTAATCTACTTTTAACAAAATTATGTTTAAATTAATGATTTAATTTTCAATGAAAAAGGAGATGAAATGAAAATTTCAACAAAACTTTCGTTATGTATACTGATTAGTTTATGTATCTTAGGTATTAGCCTAATATTTATTTCTAACAAAGGAATGCAAGAAATTGATAACGTAACAACTAAAACAGTAGAAGAACTAGCAATTAAAGATGCTAGAAGTGCTGCAAAAAGCATTGTATTTGGATTTTATAATTTTTCTGAAAAATTATATAAAGACTTCGTAAAAGCTGGAGATGGACCTGAAGATGCACTTGAAAGCACAATTGAATATCTTCAAGGTATGAATTTAGATAGCACAAATATTAGATTTTTTGCCGTTAATTCAGATGGAACTTATTTAGTTCATTATCAACTAGAAAAAGTAGGGAAGAATTTAAAAGCAGATTTAGATATTAAAGGCGAAAGCTATGTAGAAAAATTTGTTAAGAATGGCTTAGCAGGTGGTGGTTTTACAGAAGTTACATTCTTTGATAAGGTAACTAATAAAGATAGAAATATCATTACCTATACTAAAAAAGATAAAAATATGGATATTATCTATGGTTGCACAATAGATATGGATATAACAAATCAAGAAATCGCTGAAGTAGGTAAAATAATTGATGAAGTTATTAGTAGCTCAAATTACAAATTTACATTAGCAGCAGTTGTTATAGCGGCTATAATTTTAATATTAATGATTATCTTCGTAAAATTCCAAATCACTCGCCCACTAAATAATCTAACAGCTAAATCAAACGAACTTAGCAGTGGAGATGGAGATTTAACTAAAAAGCTAGATGATAAAGGT